>CAYUDZ010000026.1:0-23951 GCA_964443575.1 uncultured Chthoniobacteraceae bacterium
AACGGAGTCGGGGCACACCGCCTCGCCCTGCGTAGCTCGCAGAGCGAAGCAGGGTCACCCGTCACTACCTGCGTCGTTTGCGTGCTGGCTTTTTTGCCCGGTATTTACCGGGCTTTTTTTGTGGCTCGATTTTGGCGATGCCGGTGCCTTCCTTGAGTTCTTTGATCTGGTCACGCAAGAGCGCGGCACGTTCATACTCCAGCGCCGCCGCAGCTTCCTGCATTTCTGCCTCCAGCTCGCGTAATGTCTCGACCACGTTAAAGTCACCACCTTCCTCGCGAATTACATTCTCCTCAACTTCACGGGCTTTTAAAATAGTGTGCAGGCTTTCCTGTACCGCCCGCTTGACGCTTTGCGGGGTGATCCCATGCTTTTCGTTATACTCGATCTGTCGGCTGCGCCGGTGTTCCGAAATATCGATCAATGCCTGCATGCTGCGGGTCACCGTATCGGCGAATAGCACTACCTCCCCGTTAATATGGCGTGCCGCACGTCCGGCGGTTTGGATCAGAGAGGTCTGGGAGCGCAAATAACCTTCTTTATCCGCATCGAGAATACAAACCAGCGAAACTTCAGGTAGATCCAGACCTTCCCGTAGCAGGTTGATCCCAACCAGGATGTCAAATTCAGCTGCACGCAGGGCACGCAGGATTTCCACCCGCTCGATCGTATCAACATCGCTGTGCAAGTAGCGAACTTTCAAACCCACATCACGCAGGTAATCGGTGAGATCCTCGGCAGTACGCTTGGTTAATGTGGTGACGAGCACGCGCTCATCGCGCGCGATACGTTCACGACATAGTTCGATCGTGTCATCGATCTGCTGGGTGAGTGGCTTGAGCGTGATCTTCGGGTCAAGTAATCCGGTAGGACGGATGATCTGTTCCACTACCAGCGGCGTGCCCTCATGGTGCGGGTCAAAAATATTGTCAGTGTCAGACGCGCTTTTACGCTTAAGCACGAGCTTGCCGTTTGACTGACCGGGTAATACATACGGATCATTCTCTTCGGCAACCGCCTTACCTTTAGTTTTACTCGGCAGTACGTAGCCGCTATTACCAGCTACGCTATTCATAATCTCATACTGACCCGGGGTGGCACTGACATAAAGCAGTTGGTCAGCCAACTGCATGAACTCATCAAATTTTAACGGTCGGTTGTCCATTGCGCTGGGCAACCGGAATCCATGCTCAACGAGAACTGATTTACGGGATCGATCGCCTTCGTACATTCCTCCTATCTGGGGAACTGATGCGTGCGATTCATCGATGATAAGTAGATGGTCATCCGGCAAAAAATCAAGCAGGGTGTAGGGACGCGTTCCCGGTTCGCGACCACTGAGATGCCGGGAATAGTTTTCTATTCCTGAGCAGAACCCCATCTCCTGCATCATTTCCAGGTCATACTCGGTGCGCATGCGGATACGCTGCGCCTCAATTAATTGTCCGCGCGATTCAAACTCAGAAACCCTTAATTCCAGTTCCTCGCGGATCGTTGCCAAGGCGCGCCGCATCTTGTCCTGGGGTGTCACAAACTGTTTCGCTGGAAACAAGTTGAGCACAGTCAGGCGATCCATGGTCTGGCCAGTCAGCGGATCCACCTGCGAAATCCGTTCGATCTCATCACCAAAAAACTCTATCCTGACCGCTTGTTCATCCTTGTTGGCGGGATACACTTCAATAACATCCCCCCGAACACGAAACTTTCCCCGCTCGAAGCTGATGTCATTGCGTTCATACAGCATGTCTACCAGCTTTGCCAATAATGCCTCTCGACTTAATTGCTGCCCCTGCTTGAGCGTCAACAACATCGTCTCAAAGTCCTGCGGATCACCAAGGCCATAGATACAGGAAACGCTCGCTACTACCAGCACATCTTGCCGCGATAAAAGTGAGGACATCGTAGACAGGCGCAGCCGCTCGATTTCATCATTAATCGAAGAGTCCTTTTCTATGTATGTGTCGGTCCTGGGTATATATGCCTCCGGCTGATAGTAGTCAAAATATGAGACAAAGTACTCCACAGCATTATGTGGGAAAAATTGTTTGAACTCAGAATACAGCTGGGCTGCTAACGTTTTGTTATGCGACATTACTAGTGTCGGCTTGCCGATGTTGCTCACCACATTAGCCATAGTGAACGTCTTGCCGGAACCTGTAACCCCCAGCAATGTCTGGTGACGGTTGCTCGCTTGGATCGACCGCGTTAATCGGTCAATAGCCGTGCCCTGATCACCTCGCGGCTCATAACTGGCAACTAAATCAAAGTCCATCGCTGGCTACATCCTGTAACGCTTCTCAATCTGGTCTAACATACGGTCTACATGCCTGTGCTTACGACGCGGTTGCATGATTTGATAGCTGCGCACCACATCACCCCATTCGATCACTTCAATAGTTACGTGACGGACTCCCCAGCGGTTCATGGCAGATTTATTTGGCTTATAGAGGTCTACTGTATTGGTGCCTGCAAGCATCCACCCATAGTCATCTACCTGATACACCCTGCCGGTTTCCTGAACCCTGAATATTGTCCCCAACGGCCAGCGCGACCAGTCTGCTGCAGCACTCGTGACAGTGCCATATCGGAGTTGGGTTCCAGCTGCCGTCATCCGGCCGTACGCTTTATGGTCAGCTTCTGTGTGCGTATATGCGGTAGTCCGTACATGCTGCAATCGCGACCGTTCCAGCGGTTGTTCGTATGGCGGCAGTGCCCGCTTGCCGGCGCAACCTGAGAAAAAAACCTGAACAGATAGCAACAAGAACAAAAAGGATATACCGCCGAATAGTCTCAATTCAACACCTCTCACCATTGATATCATCTGAGCATATCATTGGCAGCTGCCAAGCCAGATAGATACGCGCCCTCCAGTTTGGCACCATTAAAGGCGTCACCAATTGCGTAAATCCGCGGCGTCCTGCTCGATTTGAGGAAACGAGCCTCTGTATAACCTTCTTCCACTAACGCAAATCGCCAACGTTGTATAAACCTCTCTTTCGGAGACTGTACCCATTTGCCCAGTATTCTTCCTGCTTGTGCCAGCATTCGATCCGCTGCCTCATCCAAGTCTGAATCGATCCACTTTGCGCTAAACTCTGCAGAAGCATGAAATACCAGTACAGAGGCGATGCCGGATGGCGGTGAATGCCGCTTTGAGGTATCATTGCCAATCCACGCCAAAATTTTATCTTCGGTCAATTGGATCCCTTTCCACTCCGGCAATTGCTTCGGGTAGGCTCCCACAACACATATACTCGGAGCGTAGCGCACCGATTGCAAACCAGTGATAAAACTTTGCTCGATCTCCACCTTGCAGCCAGCCAGCAAATCCAGGCTTTGCGGCGCAGGTGAAGAGAGGACGAGTATATCAGACTGTACGGTAGTGCCTGACAGCGGCTCGATCGTCCATAATCCATTATCAATGCTGATTGTTTCTACCTTAGTTTCGCGACGGATATCCAAGTCACCAGCCAATACCTTACCGATGGAACTCATCCCATTGGCGCATGCGTAGCGCGGATAACTTGTACTGGAGTCTGGAGCAATCAACTCGGAACCGTCGTACTTATGAAATCCTTTACTCCAACGAAAGCAAACCTCTTGCTCAAGGCAGGCTTCCACGAACTCGTTAAACTCGCGAGAGCGCACAGTAAAAAATTGCGCCCCGTGATCAACAATGGTCTGCTGCCAGCGTCGCGTGGCCGAACGCCCGGATACGCCACGCGATTTTTCAAGCACCGCAACTTTTTTTCCTTGGCCGCACAATTCGCGAGCAGCGCTTAACCCGGAAATCCCTGCCCCTACAATGCAAACATCTACTCGCTCCATGCCTTGAGCCATAATGCTCAATCCAAAGCAGAAAGTATTTCCAACGCTTTTTTCACATTGCTAGGTCGCAGGAATAGAGTTCCTTTGCGCGCCCTAGTGCCGTTAGCCAGATAAGCGTATTCAATATTGATATTAGCTTGAGAAAGCTTTTCAGCAACCAATGCCAAACTGCCAGGCTTATTGTCGTTTTCGATCATCAATATATCGTTTTCAACAACCAGTACGTTGTGCTGCTCGAGTAAATGAAGTGCCTTGGTCGACTCATTGACAACCATTCTAATGACAGAATGATCAACGGTGTCAGAGACTGTCAGCCCGAGTATGTTTATTTTTTCATCCTCCAGTACTCGGCACATTCGTGCCAGGGCTCCTGGTTTATTTTCTAAGAATACCGCGAGTTGTGATACGACGTCCATAATATGGTCCTGTGTTAAGTGGCATTCAGTCTGAATTCCACAAGTTTAAGTTTTTGCTGCTGTAATTGATTCGCTAATCGTGGCATCAGCTTTCTTTTTGTCCTGCGGCTTTTGTTTGCTGGCTGGAGGTTTCGGTATGACCATCTTAAACCTGCAGAGTGTATTCTCCCAATCATTCAGCAATTCAGAAGCAAGCTCACTCTGTGTCTCCTCATGATGCTGCTGCACCATCTTTCTGAGCTGCTCTTTATCCTCAGGCTTGCCAACTGGCTCTATCGTGATGAGTTCAGGGTTAATCCTGTCAGCCAAACGCTCATCTACATCGTAAACATACGCAAGCCCACCTGTCATGCCAGCACCCAAATTTTTACCGGTAATACCCAGAATTACCACCAATCCATTGGTCATGTATTCACAGGCATGATCACCGGCCCCTTCAATAACTGCTCGCCCACCTGAATTTCTTACACCAAATCGTTCTCCAGCTCGTCCGGCAGCCAGCAGTGTCCCTCCAGTAGCTCCATACATCACCGTATTACCAATAATTGAATTCTCGTGCGGGACGAATGCCCGAGCTGTAGGCGGCCTCACGATAATCTCACCACCCGACATGCCCTTGCCGACGTAATCGTTGGCTTCACCAGTAAGCACCAGCTTGACGCCCGGGCTGAGGAATGCACCAAAACTTTGTCCGGCACTGCCTTTAAGATCAACCGTGATGGTCCCTTCCGGCAGTCCCTGCTCACCATGTTGATAACCGATCTCACCGGATAGTTTAGTTCCTACTGAACGATTGGTATTGCGGATATTGTAGGAGAGCGAAACCGGCACGCAGTCGGTAATAGCATCCTGTGCATCCTGCAGGATCAAGTCGTCCAGCGGACGGTCATGCGGCCCATCATTACGCTCGCGGGTGCAGAATCGCGGCTGGCTATCATCGTCGGCGACATTAGCAAGAAGCGGCTCCAAGCGCAGAGTGTTCGCTTTAGGGTGGTTGGGGATTTCTTTCTGGCTCAAGCACTCTACCCTACCGATCATATCGTCCATGGTACGGAATCCGAGCTGTGCCATCCGTTCACGTACTTCATTGGCTACGCCGTTAAAAAAGTTCACAACATTCTCCGGTGAACCTTTGAACTTCGCTCGCAGTCTTTCGTCTAGAGTAGCTACGCCTACAGGACAGGTATTCAGGTGGCACTGACGAACGTACACGCAACCCGCAGCGATCAGTGCCGATGTTCCGAAATTGTATTCCTCAGCTCCTAGCAGGGCCGCGTAAATAATGTCCTCGCCTGAGCGCATACCGCCATCAGTACGCAGCGTGACACGATTGCGCAGGTTATTCAGCATTAGTACTTGGTGCGTCTCTGCAACTCCCAATTCCCAAGGCAAACCGGCATGCTTTATCGAACTTAACGGTGATGCACCTGTCCCCCCCTCGTGACCACTAACCAGGATGATATCGGCATGGGCTTTGGCAACGCCTGCCGCAATAGTACCCACCCCAGTTTCGGCTACCAATTTGACACATACGCGGGCTCGAGGGTTGACCTCTTTAAGGTCATGGATCAGCTGGGCGAGATCTTCGATTGAGTAAATATCGTGATGAGGTGGCGGTGAAATCAGTGTAACACCCGGCACACTATTTCGTAACTTGGCAATGTAAGGACTAACCTTATGGCCAGGCAGCTGCCCTCCTTCGCCCGGCTTTGCACCTTGTGCCATCTTTATTTCGATTTCCTTGGCACTCGCGAGATATGCCGCCTTAACCCCAAACCTTCCTGAAGCAATTTGTTTTATTGCGCTATTAGCCAAATCGCCATTAGGGCGTCGATGAAACCTCTCCGGATCTTCGCCGCCTTCACCACTGTTCGATTTACCGCCGATGCGGTTCATTGCGATGGCAAGGCACTCGTGGGCCTCAGGGCTTAATGCTCCCAGTGACATACCTGCCGTGGTAAAACGTCGGCGTATTTCTTCAACTGGCTCCACCTCATCGATAGGTACCGGTCCGGTGGATGCCGCCTTGATCTCCATCAAGTTCCTTAATGAATGGGGCTCCGTTTCTTGCAACGCTTGAACGTATTTTTTGTAGTCCTCGGGGTCATTTTTGCGCACAAAAGCATGAAAGCTCTTGATCACCGGAGGCGTCACGGCATGCGTTTCTCCATTGCGTCGAAACCTGAAATAGCCGTAATCGCCAAGCTTCAGGCCTCCTTCCTCGGGGACCGCTACTTCATAAGCCATCGAGTGGCGCTTGATCGCTTCCTCTGCAATGTGGGAATAGTCAATACCGTCAAGTTGCGATGGGGTATTGGAAAAACACTCAGATACAACTTTATTGCTTAAGCCAATAGCCTCAAAGATTTCAGCGCCACGATACGAGTTCAGGACGGAATTACCCATCTTAGACATGATCTTTAGAATACCTTTTTCCACTGCATTACGGTAATTCTCCAGGGCTTGAACCAACTGCATATCATCAGGCAAAGCACCTTCTTCGTGTAGTTCGTGGATCGTCTCCAGTGCCAAATACGGATAGATCGTACTGACCCCATAACCTAATAGGCAGGCCATCTGGTGGACATCTCGAGCTTCCCCCGTTTCACTTACCAAACTACAGCGCATTCGTTTGCCAACTCGAGTTAAGTGGTGATGGACGCCCCCAACCGCCAATAGCATCGGCATAGCTACCCGCTCGTGATCAACTGCACGATCACTCAATATGAGGATGGTGACGCCGTCATCGATAGCGTCATCAGCTTCCTTACAAATGCGTTCAAGGGCTTTTGCAAGACCTGCATCACCCTCAGCTAGTGGCCAGCTGATATCAATAATACGATGGCTATGTCCGCTCTTGCTTAACTCTTGGATAGCGGCAAACTCATTACCAAGAAGTATCGGGCTCTTGCTCATTACCATTGCGGCATGTTCCGGACTTTCTGCCAGAATGTTTCTGCGCGGCCCCATCGTGGTAACCAACGTCATGACAAGGCGTTCACGTATCGGGTCGATAGGTGGGTTGGTAACCTGCGCAAATAGCTGCTTAAAATATGTGTAGAGCAGACGCGGTTGGAGCGACAGCACCGCCAGTGGTGTATCATCCCCCATCGAGCCAACCGGCTCCTGACCATTAGCAACCATCGGCTTGAGAATCATCTCAACTTCTTCTTTGGAATAACCAAAAGCGACCTGCTGCTGGGTCAGTGTGAGAATATCCATAGTTCCAAGGCTATTCTCAGGAGACCCCTTGGAGACCTGCTCAAGGCGTACCATGTTATCTTTGAGCCATTTCCCATATGGCTTCTGGGTAGCAAGCTCTTGTTTGATATCATCTTCCCGTAGCAATCGGCCTGCCCGGGTATCAACCGCGATCATTTCGCCAGGAGCAAGGCGACCTTTTTGTATCACGGTGCTATCGTCGAATTTCACAGTCCCTACTTCGGATCCCAGGCTTAGGATGCCATCTGCTGTCAATTTATAGCGGGCCGGGCGCAGACCGTTGCGGTCAAGACAGGCTGCCACCTGAATGCCATCGGTAAATGCCAGTGCCGCAGGGCCATCCCATGGCTCAACTATACTGCGGTGGTATTCGTAAAACTCTGCTTGCTCAGGGGTAATGTCGTTTTCAGCTCGCCATGCTGGTGGTACCAGCATCATCATCGAGTGCAGAATGCTGCGTCCCGATAAATTGAGCAGTTCGAGAACGTTATCAAAACTGGCAGAGTCAGACCCACCCGGTTGAATTACCTCCTTTAACAGCTCAATATCTTTACCCCAAACATCTGCTGAAAGGTCCGCCTCTCGAGCTTTCATAAAATTGCGGTTACCCCTGATAGTGTTAATTTCACCGTTGTGGGCAAGCATACGAAAGGGTTGGCAGAGTGCCCAAGTCGGAAAGGTATTGGTGCTATATCGCTGGTGATAAACACAAATCGCAGTCTCAAAAGATTCGTCTGACAGGTCCTTGTAAAACTTTTCCAAAGAAGTGGATATTAGCAGCGCTTTGTAGCTGACCACCCGATGTGAAAAACTGGCGATATAAAAATCCTGGGTACCGTCATCAGCAGTCGCAAGCTCTAACTCTTTGCGGACAAGATAGAGTGCCCGCTCAAATTCATCATCACTCATTCCAGCAGGACGCCCTACCAGAAATTGCTCGATTTCGGGCATCGTCATCGATGCCTTGAGACCAAGTACATTGACATTGATAGGAACCTTGCGCCAGCCGAAGATAAACATGCCTCGATTTTTGGCGGCCTTCTCGGCAATTGAGCGTATTCGGCTGGCTGCATAATTGTTTTCGCGTGGCAGGAAGAAAACACCAATACCAAGATCCGTGTCATTATAGAGCTTCTGCCCCATTGCTGCGAGCTCAGCCTTAAATAAGCGATGAGGGATCTGTGTCAAGACTCCTGCTCCGTCTCCAGTCTTGGTGTCAGCATCCAAAGCTCCTCTGTGTGTTAAGTTACACAGTGATTGTAAGCCAAGCTGTAGAATTTTCTTTGATTTCGTGCCATTTATGTCTGCTATGAACCCGACACCACAAGAGTCATGCTCGTCCTGCGGACGATAAAGACAGTTTTTCTCTCTTGCTGCTAATACTTGGCTATTATTCATATCGTTAATTTATTTATACAAATGCTGCGTAGTCTCGACCCAACCAGTCAGGCGGGTGACTACAGTAATATTATTGAATTTACGTCCGGCGACTTAAATTCGCTACTCCAGACGTGCTGTCGAAGATTGATATTTATTTTAATCGTTAAAGCCGATCAGTCAACCAAGCGCTAAACTGAATCAATATCTCTAATTTCAGTAAAACTCGCTTTCTCTATAGCGCGATCTGGCTATGTCCGGACGAGTTCTCCGCCTGCTCAGCAGGAGCTAAGTGACTCTTCATATCCGAGCCACTCAGTCCGGGCACCTCTTCAACCGGCCTTCGTCGATTATTGTAGGTTTTGGCAAATGCCTGTCCAATTTCCATACTGCCTTCAAAGTTTGCTCCTTTGGCAACCTTGAAGAGACGCGAAATAACTGCCCCATTGAGGATCGCTGTTTTCCACAGGCTGACACAATTCAAAGCACAAACATTCGCGAATAGAGTACCTTTGATAAGAATTGATTCACAAAAGACTCCCCCTAAGACTTTGACTTCTGAATTCCTGCTTATTTCAATCGTCCGTGCATGGATGCTGCCTTTTATAATACCCTTGCGGTTAACCCGGACATGGCCACTACAAACCAGTATAGAGTCAAGTCCACCTTCAATCACAGCATCGCTGACATATGACTTGCTTCCACTTAGCGCTCCAGACGAATCAATAATCAAGCCACCGTGTGTCTGCACTGATCTGCTAACCGCACGCTGAATGTGCACATCCTGCAAATCAATGTAGGCACTGCAACGTGGGCAAAAGCTGGAATGCGCCTGCGCGCTTACCGTGCTATTTTGACCGCAATCAAAGCAAAAGATTTCCTTGTCACCAGATTGACCAAGCAAATCCCCCAAAAATCTCTCAGCCTGATGTCCAAGACTCCTCTTCTTTGCTTCAGACCGCTCAGCTTCATCCCGTAGGATTACCTTACCGGCATCTGCCGGGACAGCATCACCAATCTCATAGTGGCGCCCGCAATGACGGCAAAATGTCGATTTTGCTAAAATCGACTCCTGCTGCTCTTTTTCGCAGTATGGGCAGCAGACAGGTTTTTTGCGTGGCGACTGCTGCTTTGCCATTCTGGTGCGTTGGGAAGTTAAGCTCCAAATTCAGTGATCTTGTCTTCCTCGGTGTCTTTACTGGAAAACTTTTCCGGCTTTGGCATATTAACTTTATTCGGTGTAACTTCTGACTTACCAACAAAGGTGGCACCTTCTTCAATTACCAGGCGTGCAGCTTTCAAATCACCTATCAGTTGGGCCTTTGACTTCAGTTCGCAGCGTTCGCTGACGGTGATATTGCCATTAACCTTGCCGTAAACAGCAACTGAACGGGTATTGATTTCCCCATCAATTTCAGCATTCTCACCAATGGTCAGATCACCATCGGAAGTGATTTCGCCTTCGATCTTACCGTCTATGGTGAGTTCGCTCTCGAACTTGATAGTTCCTTTGATCTCAACATCATTCGATAATATGTTATTTGTGTTTTGCATAGTTTCGTACTGTTCCATGTTCTGCGTGGTTGACTTACTTTGTGCAGGCAGAGTTTCATCCGTCCATTGGGAGGAGTCATCACCCTTGTAAGAAGCTGACTGGGTTGCTTCCGGCTGAACCGGTCGCTCTCCAACAGCATCCTTACTTTTCCTGGTGTTCAGTAATTTTTTTAACACTATTGCAGAATACTTTGTTAATTTCCGATGTCAATTTTTAGCAATTCCCGCGCCAAAATTATCAAAGTCGCTGGCAATAGGGTGGATTAATTTTTTTCGGCCAATTCTTCTGCCGGGTATGTCCAAATTTCACTCAATGTCGGGTGATAATGCGGCACTTTTGAGAGTTCTCTGGCAGTCATCTTTGCGCTCATGGCAACTATAATCTCGTGAATTAGCTCAGAACCATGCGGTCCAACGACCGCTCCACCCAGCAGCTCACCACTAGCTTTAGCAGCTAGTAACTTAACAAAGCCATGCTTTTCTTCCATTACCAAGGACTTGCCATGGTCATTAAAAGGGTAAGTCGCCACACAATATTCAATTCCGGCTTCTCTCGCCTGCTTTTCACTTAACCCGGCGACGGCTACCTCGGGGTCAGTAAAGACGGCAAATAACCGTAAACGGTAATCAATAGTCTCTAGTTCAGCATTGTGATCATGTAATAGCTTGATTACATTGCGAGCGGCTATTTCACCCTGATGAATAGCGATATGAACAATCTCGTGCGGCCCGCAAACATCTCCAGCCGCAAATAGGTGGGGGCAACCTTCCACTTGTTGCGATGGGCTGGCTAACAATTGCTTGCCATGCAGCTTTGCCCCGGTAACCTGCAAATTAAGTCCGTCAGTGGCGGGGTGTCTGCCTAGCGCTTGCAGGATCTCCTCTGCACTAACCCGGATAATCTCACCCCGGCACTCGAACTCGACAGTCTTGTAGCCTGATTCACTTGATACGCAGTTAATTGATGTCCCTGTGAAGACCTTGATTCCCGAATCTTCCATTGCCCGTTCAAGGGCTTTGGCAACATCTTCATCGCCAGCACTCAGCAAGTGGTCGCTGCGCTGGATCAAAGTCGTCTCGACACCTATGGCTGCCAGATAGGTTGCCAGCTCGAGCGCAATTGCACCACCCCCCAACACAATCATCGAGGCCGGGAATTCAGTCATTTCGAGAACGTCATCACTGACCAGATACCCTGCTTCCTCGAGTCCCTTCACTTCAACCTTTGATATATTCGAGCCGGTAGCTATCAATGCATACTGGAATGTGAGCACCATACTGCCACCATCACGCATAGTGACTGCTAGTTGCTGTGCTGAGTTGAAGCTGGCAGTACCGCGGATTAAATCGAAACGACCATCTGTAAGCTGCTGTTGCCGGTACTCGGCAAAATCGTTGATATGCTTGTTCTTACGGCTTATTATCTGCTTGCCATCGACTACAAATCCCGCTGTCTTCAAGCCAAACTCATGTGCCCGTTTAACCGAGTTGGCAACTCCGGCAGTCGCCAGCAACGCTTTGCTCGGCATGCAACCACGTAGTATACATAAGCCACCCAAAGTTTCAGCACCATCAACTACAGCTACTTTAATGCCCTCGGCAGCAGCAGTTCTAGCTGCCGCATAGCCGGCGCTACCACCACCAACTACCACCAAGTCAAAATAGTCTTCAGCCATGGACGCATCCTAATCATGCTTCGGCAGATGGGCAATGTGCGAAAAACAGAAATTCAGATAATCAAGGAAACTAATCTTCCTTGCTCTTGTTATCTATTTTTTCCACCCATTTCAACGTTCTGGCGGTTGACTCAGATGATCTCACTTCCTCAATCATGCGGCCATAAGAGTCATAAACACGCAGTATGATCCCTAACAGGGCGTCTTTCGCCCTATTGTGCGTGTAGTAATAATCGTATTGTACTTTATCGAGCTTCACATGATCGGTAAACAGGGTAAGACTCTCTGCGTACTTGAGCCTATCCTTTGGTTTCAACTCACCACCAATTACTACCAGTCCACGGTCTCCATCATACAGATAACCATCAGTCATGTTGCGCATGTAAAGGCGGTATTTAAAGACCAGAGGTCCCACCTCAAATCTGGTCTTGTTGGTCACTTCAATTTCATAGGACAAGTTGGATTGCCCCACTCTTTTGTATCCAAAATCGGAGGATATGCTTTGATTGCGCGAACGACTGAATTCATATCCAAAACTATATTCAATCTCAGGTGGAGTTTTACTCATCCATTCCTCGACATACTTGCGATCACTAACACTAAAATTCTCTAGTGGCGCGTCAAACTCAGCACCATCTTCACGTAATACCCGTACTTTTTTCCTGTCACCTTTGTGCGACAGCAACCTGAGCTTTACCTTCTCTCCCAAAGCATCTGTGAACTCCCTAAACTCCGACTGCCCTCCAATGCCCTCATCAACTGCCCCGAAAACCGGACTATTGTGCAACACGCCCAGAATTGCTGCGATTACAACCAAATTGGTAAGTATGGTCGTCATTGGTTGGTGACTAAGCATACCATGATAAAAACACATACAGGGTGTTTGTGTCCAGTACGGCTTAATCTAAATCTAATAAATTTCTTCCAGTAGGTACTGCGCCGCACGGTCACTGGCACCACCGCCTCCCAGTTTGGCTACTGCCGCCCGGCATCCTTCCAATACGCCTTGACGATAATTTTGTTGATCAAGCAGCAACTCTATTTCTCTTGCCAGGCTTTCTGGAGTCGCTCGTGCCTGTATATACTCAGCTACTACCTGACGCTCTGCTAGAATATTAACCATCCCGATATAGGGCACTTTGACCAACAACTTGGCCGGCCAATAGGTAGCCCACGAAACTTTATAGACCAAAGCGAAGGGCAAGCCAAAAAAGGCAGACTCAAGGGTCGCTGTACCAGATGCCACCAGCCCAGCACCCGCTTCTTGCATCAGCTCATAAGCATTGCCTACGCCCACTTCAACGGTATCCGTGTCGATGCCTTCTGCTTCAGCCATAGCTTGCATTTCCCCGGCTAGAGCTGCTTTTGGCGCTGATGCTGCGTATTTTAACCCTCTGTTCTGCAATAATTTACAACACTTAAGCAAAGTTGGAAAAATACGTTTCACCTCACGCAGTCTACTGCCAGGCAAAAGTGCGATCAGGCTCGGATCGCGTACCGTACCGCTCCGCTTAGCATTCAGCTTATCAACCATCGGGTGGCCAACAAACCGCGCAGAAAGTCCTGATTTTTCATATAACGGTGGCTCGAATGGGAAAATACACAACATGAGATCAAGGATCTCTGCCATCTTTGGTATCCTTCCTCGATTCCATGCCCAAACCTGCGGGCTAATATAGTAGATAATTTTACCGGAATACCCTTGAGCACGAAGCCTCGCTGCTAACCTTAAATTAAAACCGGGATAGTCGATCAAGACAATGGCACCAGGACACAATTGCTTGATCTCTGCCAGCATGCGATCCATTTGTCCCTTGAAATACCCATAATTTTTTAGCACGTCGACGACCCCAATGACTGCATGGTCGCTCCAATCGACAATACTGCCGGAAGCAGCCTGCTCCATCGCTGGTCCGCCGGCACCTGCAAATTTCAACTGGCAGTCAAGTGTCAGCAAACTCTGCATCAAATCGTAACCATGTGCATCGCCGCTTGCTTCACCTGCAACTAGATAGATGATTTGCTCCATACTGGGTTATACTTACGCGAGAACAGCAAAATCGTTGGCAACAAATTGCCTGGTACTGGCTACTCTACTGCCTGATCTTTAATTTTGGCGGTAATCTGCAATGCCAGATCAAGCGCCGCCGTGGCTTCATATCCACTCACCATTGGTTTACTGCCATCACGTGCACAACAAACAAATGCCTCGAGCTGGCGTTTCAGCGGCTCACCCTTTTCTACTGCTACCTTGTCTCTGCTGATGCGGCCATTTTCACGACGGTAGATCTCACCGCTTTGATTGCCATAGTCCAGGGAAAGATACGCCTCATCTTGAAAAACCCTTATCTTACGCATTTTTTCGGGGCTGATCCGGCTGGCCGTTATGTTGGCAACACAGCCGCTGGCGAAGCGAATCCGCGCGTTGGCTATGTCTTCACTGCTACTGAGTACCGGTATACCAACAACATCCAAGTGACTGACCTCAGAACGTACCAGGTGCAGGATAATTTCCAAATCATGGATCATTAGATCGAGCACAACACCTATATCCGTGCTGCGGTCAGGATAGGGAGACAGGCGATGTGCTTCAATAAATCTTGGGTTACCCAGGCGTTTTTCTAATTCATCCAGAACCGGATTAAAGCGTTCAACATGGCCAACTTGTAAGATAACATTCTCCTGCGCAGCAAGTTCGGCCAACTCTTCTGCTTGTGCCGTAGTCTCGGTAATCGGTTTTTCAACCAGTACATGCTTGCCGTGACTGATTAATTCTCGTGCCAATTCCCAGTGCGTGGTCGTCGGTGTTGCTAAACTGACAACGTCCACCAGGTCGATCAGTTCAGCCAGCGAGGAGACGGCTACACCACCATGCTTTTTAGTTATCGACTCCGCTACCGGACGGCGCGTATCCAGGATGGCAGCCAATGAGCAGTTAGTTATTTCTGAATAAATTCGGGCATGGTTTTTACCAATGTGCCCTACACCCACAACACCTGCCTTGAGAGGTTCATTCATACTCCGCACCATATAGGCTAATTTGGTGCTCTTCGGCAAGTAGCTTCACTTTTTCAAATTGTAGAAACAGAGTCTTGTAGGCTTCAACACACAGCAGGCGCACCTCCGACTCGGCAGCCACTGTAAGTGTTTCTTCACCGACCACAGGCACGTCGAAGCGTATATCCTGATTCGGTTTTGAAACTTTGCAAACTATTGCACGGCCACGTCCCAGCTCACCACCGCGCCGAATTGTTGCATTGGTGCCATCAAATCCCTCAACCGCCAGCACAGTGCCACTGCGAACGACAACCGTCTGCCCGATATCCAATGCGCTGATTTCTTTGGCTATTCGCATACCAAATCTTATTTCATCAATCTCTCTTTTACGTGGCTCTGGCCCTGCAATATGGCCACTGTCGGCCAGCTGTGATGACATAAATGTGGTGGCCGACAACAATTCTACACCCCTTTCAGACAATTTCTCTGCTATCGCCCCAAAGATCGACTCAGCGTTGCGCTCTCGTAGTTTACCAAGCAGCAACAACGCCTGAAGGTCAGGGCGTAAATTGAATAAATTTCCTGGGGAAATCTGGCCGGCCATTATCGCCGAGTCCGCTGGTGACTTCTGAAAATACTTCAGTAATTTACCAAGTTGCCCAACCCGTAACCATTCAACATGATCAGCCTTCTGATCAATTTGTTCGTCAGTCTCACCAACAAATGCCACGCAATATATCGCACCCACCCCGGCGGCACGGGCATTGTTAATCAGTTCCAACGGGTAACTGCCATTACCTGCAATCAGGCCTAATGATTGAGGCACCTTATTCAAGGTTAGTAGTGAAATAAATTAGAATTACAGCCAACTCCGCGGCACAAAGATATCATCACCTGGCTTCAGTGGAATATCCAATGAAGGGTTATCACGAATCTTTTTGACGTCTACGACCAGACTTTCCCCACCTCTCAGAAGCCGCACTTTTCTCCGATTGGCATATTCGGTAAAGTCACCGGCAGCCGTGATCGCTTTCAGTAAGGTCATGTCAGGGGTAAAGGCAACACGCTGTGGCGCCCTGACATCACCTGATATGTTAACAAATCGTCCGCCGCCAGCAGTCATGATGAGTACCGTCGGGTTGGTGAAAATCTTGTCTTGTATGTAACGATTTTGGATACTTGTTTGCAATGCCCCGGCACTAAATCCAACTGCCCTGACTTTGCCAATGTAAGGCAAATTCAGATTACCCTCGTTATCCACCGTGTAGGTTCCACTTATTTGTCCAATATCATCCGCTGGTACGCCACTGATGCGCAGATCCAACAAATCCCCGATACGAAGCTGCGCGTTGCCTGATTGAGCCAACGCGCTGCAAGCTATAAGTGAGGCAGTCAGGAAGACAAGTAATTGGCGAATAGCGGGAGAGATCATACGTTTCGATATTAGTAGTCGTCACGACCGGTCATCGCAAGATCCTCTTCCTTCTTCTTAGGCTGGATCAATTTATCGCTGCGACGTGATGGACCGCTGTAGTAATATTTGTAGTAGCTGGTGTAGTACTCGTAGCCCTGGTCATGCTTTGTATCAACATTGTTGAGCACCACACCCAGGAGGGTACCACCCACATTCTCGACAGCTGATTTAACCCGCTGCAGCATATTCCGCGGGAAGCGGCGATGCTGGACGATGATGATTGTTAAGTCTACTTCACTCGAAAGTACCGCCGCATCACTGACCCCCAAAATCGGTGGCGAGTCAAACAGGACGATATCAAATCGCTCTTTCAAGTCAGTGATCATATCCGACATACGCTGCGAGTTGAGTATGCCAACCGCATCAGATGGTAAAACACCACTGGGTAGTAAGTACAAGTTTTCGACCCCCGTCGGCACAATTACTTCGTCCAGATCAATGTCAGTTGTCAGGTAGTTGGTCAGCCCGACCGAATTATCGATGTCAAATAATTCATGCTGAACTGGTCGTCTTAAGTCAGCATCTACGATCAGGATGTTGTAGCCGCCCTGCGCACAGGTAAATGCCAGATTTGCCAGCGTTGTCGATTTGCCTTCGCCCGGGCCACCACTGACCATGGTAATCGCGTTGGCCGAGGCACTGGTACGGTTAAACTCAATATTAGTTCGCAGTATTCGGTACGCTTCAGCATCTGGTGTATCAGCAGGTTCCCGGTGCAAGATGCCAACACCTTGGGGGATAACCGCCAGCACCGGGGTCTCAAGGAACGATTCAACATCGTCGAGAGTCTTAACGCTGGTATCAAGGTACTCGATGAAGAATGCCAGCCCCACCCCGACAATTAAACCGACTAAAACTCCCAAGGCCATATTCACTGCCACCTTTGGCTTGGCAGGATTCGGGATCGGCTCCGCGCGTTCGCGGATGATAGCAGGCACTAAAGGCATCTCCTTATCCATTAATTGGACATGGTAGCGGGTCTCAGCGCCCTGGAGAATTTGTTTGGCTTGGATAAATTCGCTCTTGGCTTGGAGGTATTCACCGCTAGTGCTTCTGGCATCTGCCTGCTCCCCGCGCCGCGTTTCGAGTTTATCAGCCATATTAGCAAGAATGCTTTCGGCAATTTCCAGATCGATCGCCAGCGACTTACGGATACTCTCAATTTGATCGTTAAGCTGTTTCTCTAAGACGCTCTTGCGAGCCAGTAGCGATTTAATTGAAGGGTGGTTAATTCCCAGCCCGGAGTTCAGCATCTGCGCTTCCATCGCTTCGATACTTTGATACTCCGGTAAGATTTGCGCCACTGTCGGGTCATTAATCTGTAAAGTAGTCAATGCCCTCATTAACTCTTCACCTTCTAGCTTTTCAATTTGTTCCAATTTGGTTTGTAATGCCGCGACCGCACGCTTTTGCTGATCCAACTCCTGCTCCTGGTTTACCAGCAACTGTGTGAGTGGTACAGAAAGCTCTTCGCCGCCTTCTGGAGCGACGTCGATAATTCCATTTTCCAGCGCGATGCGCAGCATTTTCTCCCTCGCTTCGATCACCTTGTCGCGCTGCTTCTGCAATTCATCATCGAGTTCCGCCATCGCTTTACTGATGCGCCCTTCCTGCTCGTCAATCCGGACCTGCGCGTAAACTTCAGCGATCGCATTGGCAACTTCAGCTGCTTCTTCAGGTAATTCACTTAGGATCGAAATTTCGATCAGGTTGGTATTTCTAACCTCTTGTAGCGACATTTTTGATTTGAGCTGAGCGTAAGCTTGGAGTTTGGATAGTGGTGTCTGCCCGGAAGCCCAGCGCTCCTGTAACTCCAACTTTTCAACTACCGGATACAGTACTTCAGAACGCTGCAGGATTTGAAACTGCGTCGGTGCAAAGCGCGGGTCACCGGCAAATTCCAGTGAACTGGGATCAAAAATCTTAACATTTGCTGAGTCCGGTCGCACCTCAATGGTAGCAGTCGACCTGTATTGCTTCGGAGTAAAATAAGTTGTGACAGCAGTTGTTAGCACTACCAGCAAAAAGGCAAGAATCACAATTCCCAACCGAACCCGGATAACTCTCCAATAATCTAAAAAGTGTAAGCGAACTTCGTTGTTTTCAGCAGGCATTGACATATTAGGTAATTACTTTTTTAAAACTACACGCCATTCAACCGGTATCAAGTCAGCAAATGCGCGTGGATTGCTTTCGTTTGGGGACACGAATCCAATCTTTCCCACCGAATGATATGAGCACGCTACTCAGAATTCAGCGCCTAACCCAATCGATGCTCGATGACGATCATAGCTGCTAAACAACTGATCAGAATCTATCATGCTGAACGTGTAGTTAGCATCTACGAAGAAGTTGTTGGTCAGGAAGTAAGTAAGACCTACTCCGGCATTGAATGTATCTTCTGTACGTGAAAACGGATCATTAGATATTTCACTGTTCTGGTAGTAAACATTCGCATTACCTAGCAGCTTGCCGGTAAAGCGATGGTTAACCCTCATGCCTATGCGAAATGTTTCGTTACTGGTATCAGCAGTTAACCGTGACGAATTTTCCAGACCATACCTGAGGAACATACTTAGTTGGGAGTCCGGCGAGTAAGCATAACTGACAGTACCTTCACCATATGGTGATGTCCTTTCCGTACCATCATCAGAATTTTGAAATTGCGCACCGGCCCGGAACGACGCCGATAAACGTGGAGTGAACTGCTGGCTCAAACCTGCCGCCACAATATGGTTCGTTGTGTCCCTGCCCGTATTAGAGTCATAGGTAGTATAATTGAAGCGGTACTGAGCGGTGAGCGTGGTGTTGGGAAGTATCAAATATCTGAATTCCTGAGAAAAAATATTCTCATAGCGATCTTCGACATTTCCCACAGCGGTCTCCTCGTAATTCACAGCCACAAAGTTGTACGATGTGACAGTCGAGAATTTCGGGGTCCAGCGATAACTGGCACTCAGTCGCGCATTGCTGTAGAAATAGTTGCCATTTCTGCGTCCGTTAAGCGTGGCATTGTTCTCATTAAAGAAGTCAGGTTCCGATTGATAGGAGACGTACGCGTTTGCGGTCAGCTCCAGTTTGGGAGACAATGCATACCGATAATCCAATTCCAGTTTTAGTAGTGGATCCCATTCATCTTGCGACAAATCCCAGTATTGGGTGATACCGGCGGTGAAGGCCAGATTCAGCAGCGAACGTGTTGTTCTGAATTCCTTACTAAATATCAGGTATGCCGTGGTAAACCAACTTTCCTCTACCTCATCAACAAATAGCGGCTCACCGGTCTCAGGGTTACGCACGACTTGCCCAGTATCGGAAAAGCGCAACGCTTCACCCGAACGGGTCAACGGGTTGCTGTCATAGCCGCCTCGAACGCTTACTGTTGCTTTAAATGGAAGTTCTTCCACCACTCCGGTGTCAATCGCTCCCAGTCCCTTCATCTCACCTGCCAAACCGATGTTGATTACCAGCAATGCGGCTGATGTGACAGCCAATAGATTCTTTAATGCCATAATAATTTAGTTAGTTGATTTGTTACAATTAAACGTTGGTTGACGGGGTCACGTCGCCATCATCCGGCGGTGTGGGTGTAGGCCGTGGCGCATCGTCATCATCATCGTCCTGATCTTGAACGTCTTCTATAATGTCTTCCGCTTCTACCACTGCTCCAACCCCTATTCCGACACCGGGAGGTGCCGAGTAGTTAAAGTACGAGATGGTTTCGAGGCTCAGCGGCTCCAGCAACTCAGGGTCCGCAGCCTCAGCAGACAGCTCGTCGCTCAGCGCCACTGCCAGCGCGTCAGACTGGTATGCGGCAGGTAGGGCATCAACTATGGCCGCGGCCACGTCTGCCGCCGCATCACCGGTAAGCCCAGCCCCATCCACTATCGCATTGAGCCCACGCAATAAATACTCCGTAAGCAATTCTTCACCCGGAGCGAAGGCCGGTTGGTTACCATTCAGACTCAACCCACCAACAAACATCCGTGCCAGCGGCAGTGCTAACTCTGGATTCTTTTCAGCCGCACGCTCCAGTGCAGCAAAAAATTCATCATTCAATTCAACGGCGCTGAAATCAATTGCCTGACCATCATTTACAGGCAACCCTAGTTCCACAGCCAGCGCCTCAGCAGCCTGGCGCTGCTGGCTCGATTGCTGCGCAAATACCGTCACTGCGGCCACTGTGGTCAGTAAGGTGATGACCAATCCGGCGGAAATTCGATTTAAAGTTCTCATAATTTTATTATTTTATCATTGTCCCGTGGAGCGGGCAACGGGAATCGAACCCGCATAGCCAGCTTGGAAGGCTGGAGCTTTACCATTAAGCTATGCCCGCTTTTTAATGTTATTCTGTAAATTATAGCATTAATTGCAAGCCTAAAAAATGTTACATTCTCGTCTTAATTCTCAGACATGATCCATTTTTACAGCTCGTGTCCTAATGCACAACCAAGCAGTATCCAGCGGGTAATTATAATTTCTACAATATCACTTCTGATTAAGACAAGAAAAATCATTCAACCATAGCATCATTGTCCTGCCAGACTCTGCTGCCGACTTGTTGACCAAGAATCTACTTGCCTGAAAATCATGTTGGCAATATGATTTCCTGCCTTACAGGTCTGGTGGTGGAATTGGTAGACACGTACGCTTGAGGGGCGTATGGAGCAATCCGTGGGGGTTCAAGTCCCCCCCAGACCATACCAGTCATGCCAAGAAATTTATTTTGCCGCCATCCGTACGGCCCTGTATACACCACTCGTCAAAATAGAAAATAGATAACTAACCACAGCATCGTGCGAGCAAGTCCTTGCAATCTGCGCCAATGCTGGGTAGGTAATTAAGCTTAATGAAAATCGCTCTGGATGCAATGGGCGGCGACTACGCGCCGAAGAATAATGTCGAGGGGGCCATTGCGGTTTTGAAGGAATACAAGGCCATCGAAAAACTGTTTCTGGTAGGCCGCCGGGAGGCACTCGAGGCCCTCCTTGAATCCAGGAAAAAAGTTGATAAGCGACTCGAGATTGTACACGCCAGCGAGGTGGTGGATATGTGGGATGGTGCGGTGCAAGCGGTCCGGCGCAAAAAAGATTCCTCGATTAACCGTGCAGTCGAATTGGTGAAGCAAGGCGAGGCTGATGCGATAGTTAGCGCCGGACATACCGGGGCGGCCGTAGCGGCGACCACGCTGAAGCTGCGTACTCTGCCCGGGGTTGATCGTCCCGGGATCGCCGCGCCGCTGCCGACTGAGACTAACGTCTGTGTGCTGATCGATGCCGGAGCCAACATCGATGCCAAACCCGAGCACATGCTGCAATACGCGATCATGGGTGCGGTTTACTCACGCCATGTTCTTGGCTATCCCAACCCGTCGATCGGTTTGATGTCGATCGGTGGTGAAGACATCAAAGGGTCCGATTTCACCAAAGAGGTATTTAAAAAGCTCAAGGCCACATCGCTGAATTTCCGTGGCAACATTGAAGGCCACGACTTATTTGAAAATCCGGTGGAGGTCGTCCTCTGCGAGGGCTTCACCGGCAACGTTGTGCTCAAGACCTGCGAGGCCACTGCCCACGCCATCTTCAGCTGGCTCAAGCACGAACTCAAGGCCAGCCCACTACGCTTGGCAGGCGCGATGGCAGCCAAGGGCGCCTTCCAGACGATCAAGGCCAAGACCAATTACGAGGAGTACGGTGGCAGCCCGTTACTCGGGGTAAACGGAATCTGCATTATCGCCCACGGCTCGAGCACGCCGCTGGCCATCAAAAATGCCATCCGGGTCGCAGCTGACTCGGTCGCGCAACAGGTCAACCCGCATATCGTCGAAGAAATTAAACGCTATCATGACAACAGCTAAACTAGAACCGAATAAAACACGGCTTGATAAACGCGCCCGCACCGTATCGATCATTGGTACCGGTAGCTATGTCCCGCAACGCGTACTAAGCAATCCAGAGCTCGAGAAACTGGTTGATACCAGTGACGAATGGATCGTGACCCGCACCGGTATCCGCGAGCGTAGGATTGCCGCAGACGACGAACTGACCAGTGACATGTCAGCTGCGGCGGCGCAGGCAGCGATCGAGCAGGCAGGAATTTCTGCCGCAGAAATCGATCTCATTATCGTGGCTACCGTATCACCCGACATGATGTTTCCGTCGACTGCATGCTGGGTGCAAAAAAAAATTGGAGCCGACAATGCCGCTTGCTTTGATGTTTTGGCGGCGTGCTCTGGTTTTATCTACGGCATCGAGATTGCTCAACAATTCATCACCAGCCACACTCACAACACGGTGCTGGTAATCGGTGCCGACAAGTTGTCGACCCTGGTCAATTGGGAAGACCGCAATACCTGCGTATTGTTTGGTGATGGTGCCGGCGCGGCAATCCTGCGTAACCGTGAAAACTCACACGGCGTGGTCTCTACCTACATGGGCAGCGACGGCAATTACTCGGATATCCTCTACATGCCGGGCGGCGGCTGCAAAATCCCCATCACCGCCGAGAATGTGGAACAAAAACTCAATACCATCCACATGAATGGCCGCGATGTCTACAAGCAGGCGGTGACGTCGATGCATCGCGCCGCCGAGGAAGCACTCAGGCGCTCCGGCCTGACCATCGACGACATGACCTGCATCATCCCCCATCAGGCAAATTTGAGGATCATCGAGGGCATCGCCGATCGGCTGAAGGTGCCAATGGACAGGTTTTACATCAACCTCGACCGCTACGGGAATACTTCCGCTGCAGCCGTAGCAATTGCGCTCGATGAGGCAAGTCGGTCGGGCCGCTTCCAACGCGGCGATTACATTTTATTGGTAGTATTTGGTGGCGGATTAACTTGGGCCAGCTCAGTCATCCAATGGTAAGATAGTAATATGTCCAAAACATTCGCCATCTTCGCAGGCCTGTTGGCCGCATTCGCCTGCCTGACCCACATCGTTGATTGGGCGCTCAACATGTACGTGCTCGAAAATGTTAACTGGCAAGGCCCGCTGCAGTCCCTCGCCGATATTATCTGGCTTATGTCCCCGCTAACCCTGGCCGGTGCCATCGTCTGTCTCACGATCGCCATCCTCGCCCTACCACAAAATACGAATTCGAAGTCGTAACCCTGCTCATAATCATAATCGCCAACAGATTCAGATGAAGTCACAATGACGAGTACGATTACGATCATGATTATGAAAAACTCATGATTTCAATAAAGGGATAGCCACAAAAAGGCACAAAAGACTCAGAATACTAATTCATCGGATTATTTCAATAAAGGGACAGACACTTTATTAAGACACTTTATTAAGACACACCTTTGCCGAGATTACCGTCACCGGTGACCGCCGCTCTCAGCTAGCCCGGAAAAATCACAAACTTCGTAGCGAGACGCAGCGTGGGGTGCTTGGG
>CAYUDZ010000027.1:0-23174 GCA_964443575.1 uncultured Chthoniobacteraceae bacterium
TCAATGGTATCGGCCTGGTTAAATTGATGGGTCGCCACTCCGGGTTTATTGCCTGTAGTGCGGCATTGGCTAATAATGACTCGAATTACGTGCTAATCCCTGAAGTCCCATTCGCCCTTGAGGGAGAAAATGGATTATTCAAGACCCTTGAGCGCAGGCTGGAAAAGCGCAGACACGCGGTGATCGTGGTGGCCGAAGGTGCCGGACAGGAGTTAATCGACGGCGAAGCGGGCGAAGATGCTTCTGGTAATGTCAAACTCAAGGACATCGGCATCTTCCTCAAAGAAAAAATCAAGGCACAC
Organism: uncultured Chthoniobacteraceae bacterium; assembly: GCA_964443575.1. Lineage (GTDB taxonomy): Bacteria > Verrucomicrobiota > Verrucomicrobiia > Chthoniobacterales > CAKUMP01 > CAYUDZ01. Next base: position 303 of record CAYUDZ010000027.1, read on the forward strand.
TTTGCTGGGATTGGTGTGCCCGTCGACCTGAAATATATCGACCCCAGCTACATGATTCGCAGCATTCCTGCCGGCTCGCAGGATAGTTTTTACTGTTTGCGGCTGGCCCAGCATGCGGTGCATGCGGGTATGGCCGGCAAGACGAATATGGTAGTTGGGCGCTGGCACGGGCGATATGTCAACTTGCCGACCGAGCTGACAACTTCCGGACGCAAGCGCGTCGACCCCGGGGGAGATCTATGGACATCTGTGCTGGAAAGTACCGTGCAACCGGTGCGAATGCTGTAACTATCTGGGATTGGCAGTTCCGGTGTCCAGCTTCGACGGCGGTCAGCTATTACAGATCGTAGGAGGGCAGGTAACGGTAATAAGTCTCAAGCATTAGGATGCAGAGGCAGGTGACGTAAATATCCCGGTCAACTTTGGGCGCGTGCTTGAGACGGCCTGGGATTTTCCAACTACCATCATCGTTTTGTGCGTTGAGGATTTCATTTTGAAAACCGGCATTCCACATTTCCCAAGCTTCTCCCCCATGGTTGAAGCAGGCCTGGGTGTTGTAATACCAGGCGTACAGGTCGGCACTTTCGTATTTTAGGTTGGGGTAGTTTTTAAACAGAACCTTGTTTCATTTAGTATGAATTGAGCGCAAGGTAAATATCATCTCTAAGAAGGTTTGCAAAAAGCGAATTTTCAATCGTAATCCTAGTCGTAATCACTACTTGCATCCCGTTTATGGTGACACCTGCTGTGGCTCGCGATGTTGTATCTGATAATTGCGATTATGAATAAGATTAAGATACTTACACAAATCTGTTCGGATTTTTGTTTAAGTGACTGCCGCGTAATTGCTCTTTTGCGAACTGGATTACTTACCTACTTTATCGTCCCAGCAGGTCGACCAGTGCGATGATCCCGAGGATTTTGTCGTCGGGGTCGAGCACCAGGGCCTTGGTGGAACCTGCACGCACCATTCTTTCGAAAATATCGCCGACACTGGTTTCCGGTGAGACCTGTGGAAACTGGATCAGCGGTACTTCATTCAGGTTTACCTGGTCGTCGCTACAGGAAATTTTATACCATTCGTAGAATTCGCTGCGGCGCAGTGCTCCGAGTACTTTGCCTTGCTGGTCGACGACCGGGTAAGCAGAGTGAGGTTCGTTACGGAATAGTGTGAGTGCATCGCCAACGAGCATATCCCGGCTGACAATGGCGACCTGTTGCTGCATGATATCGGCAGCGGTGCGATTGCGCATGGTCTCTGGGATTTTACCAAGCATGGTATCGATTTCCTCGTTTGACTGGTACATGCCGGCTGACTGCTGGAAAAAACGGCTGAATATTCCACCTGCAGAAACGACTGCCTTGAAGACTTTATCAGCGACCGAGATTAGTATCGTGGGTTTGGTAGCGACTGCGGTGAACCGCCAGCGTCCATCGTCGAGCAAGGCACGCTCACCAAAGTGGCCGCCACCCTCGATCGCCTTGATACAGTTACCATCCAAGTCCCGGATTTCGATACGCCCTTGTTTGACGATGTAGAATGAAAAAGCAGGTTCGCCGCTGTTAAACAGGATATCACCTTGGGCGAGGTGGGTCTCCTGCAGCGGCGAAGTGTAACGCGGGGAAAGCAATGAGATGTCGCGCGGAAAAAATATATCCAGCGTCCAGTCGATCATCACCCGCAACTTGCGCTCCAGGCCCGGTAGCTTAAGCAAGTAAATCGTCCGCCACATCCACCAGGCCAGGAACCCCGAGAAGTTGATCCCCATGACATTCGCGACAGCCGTCCGGTGGCCGATGACTGCCAGTTCGCCAAGCCCTTTAAATTCAAACTGCCTGACCTTGTGCCCGAGATACGTGGCAGCCACATTGCCGCCAAGTAGTACCCCCTGACGCATGGCGAATTGTGCAGTTGGCGGACAAGTTTCCTGTGGATTGCCGGGCATTGGCATCGAAGCACAATCACCCGCAGCCCATAAATAGTCATGACCGGCCACCCGGCAGTCGAGCCCGACTTCGATGCGCCCGCGTACTGCCGGTAAAGAATAATCAGTACACAGTTGGTCGACTACCGGATGGGCGGCATTACCGACGGTGGAGACCACAGTTGATGCGGGTAACTCCTGGCCGTTATCGAGCGTGACTTTGGTGGCGGTGACCGAAGCCACCCGGCAATTCAGGATGACCTGGACTCCGCGCTCCGCGAGTTTTTCCTGTGTGTACTGGCCGAGTTGGCTGATCATTGTCGGCAGCAGGTGGTCACGGCTATGGACCAGCGACACACTAAAATCGCCATCATCGACGTTGCGGTAGTATTTATGTATCGAATTGAGTAAGTCGATTATCTGGCCGGCAGTTTCGACACCCGAATAGCCGCCTCCGACCACGATGAACTGGAGGAGTCGCTGGCGGGACTCGCGATCAGGCTCCAGGTTGGCCTCTTCCATGCGTGCGATTACGGTGCCGCGCAGTTTCATCGCATCGCCCACATTTTGCATCAGGTAGGCGTGTTCGACCATACCCGGTATCCGGCGCAAATCGACAACGGCACCCAACGCCACAACCAGCTGGTTGAACGATACACTGTGCGACGAGGTGAATGCCCCGGCATTCAGCAGTACCTGTTTGCGGTTTAAAGAAACTTCCTCAACCTCGCCCTTGAGTACGTCGGTTCCCTTGCATAGCAGGCGGATCGGATTTACCACATGCATCGGGGAAAGCTCGCTGCCTGCCACCTCCGGCAGCATTGGCTGAAAAACCATGTGGTTTTCCGCTGCAATCAGGCCGATCGATTGTTTGTGTCTGCCCTTGAGTGCCTTGCCCAGCGTCTTAGCCGCATAAACCCCGGCAAAACCGCCGCCAAGGATCAAAATGTCGTAGTGCAAATCTGCCGGGGCAGTCGAGTCCGTCGAGGTTTGATTGCGGGATTTTGGCTGGGCCGGTTCCATATACTTGTCCCTGCGACAGTATTTGTTGATTCCGTAGAATCAATGCGAAAGCGTCGAGGCTTGACCGCCTTGATCCAGCCGGCCGCGTATTTCATCAGCAGAGTCAGAGAGTTGGGGTTACTTGTTGGTGATTGAAGTGAGACGGGCGGCTTGATCGGACGGATCAAAGCGCCCAATATTGGCTTGCGGGTCGCGCATATCGCGGGTGGATTCATCCATTGGCACCCAACCGACAGAGCCATTGGCGTAGGCCACCATGGCCTTACCGTTATGCCGGAAATGGATCGATGGTTGGTTGCCGGTCGAGCCATCATCAAAACCATAAAATTCTTCGATCATCGGGTTGCCGGGACTGGCCGGCGCCTGGAAGGTATTGATTTGGGCTGAGGTGGCAAAGACGACCGTCCTGCCGGGATCCTGTACCCGCAAATGATTTAAGGGTTGGGCGACTCCCATCCATCCGGCCATAACATTGCTTGAGCCTGCTGCCAAATGGACATTGTAACCAACCCCGATATAACCGAAGTGGTATTTGGGTTTCATCGGATTACCTGCCAGGATAAAACTGGGATCCGGCGACATGGAGGCCGGGATGTAGCCCCCCAGCGCCCCCTTTAACGGATCAAACCAGCGATTGCCCTCGCCTGCCGCCGTGCTGCTTTGCGGCTCGAATCCAAACCACCAGCGCACACCGGATTCTGTAACCCCGAGCTTAGCCATTTGATTAGGGGTTGCGACATTCTCCCGATATTTCCAGTACACGTTATCGTGTTCTCCGAGATAAGCGACGGCTCCAGCGGCCAGTTGCCGGATATTGCTGGCTGAAGCAGCCAATGATGCGGCGCTGTAAGCTTTGCGCGATACCATTAAGACCAGCGCTGTCAGAATGCCAATGATAGCTACAGAAATCAGCAATTCGATCAGGGTAAAGGCTTCTTTTCGCATTTCAGTAAATCGATTATTTGCCCAGCCGGGCACGCATTCCCGGCTAACTTCTGCGGCGGTAGACGTTCAGTATGGCGACCCCGAGTAACAATAAAGGCACAGCTGCAGGCTCAGGAACTGCAGCAAAAGCTGAACCGGGCACGTTGGAGGTGAAATCCGGCTCCGAAATACTCAGTGCATACCAGCCGTCGTTGACCAGATTAATTGAGCTGAGCCCGAAATTCGCGGCAGTCCAAGTTGCCGGATAGTTTGATGATGGTGTTGCAGTGCTATCTGATTCCCCGCCCAGAAACAATTGCCAGAATCCATTGTCGTTCCATCCTTCAGCATAATGGTTCGCAGGATTGGCCGGGGCAACGTTTGTCGAGCTGGCTGGTGCCTCAGTGGTCCCCGCATTCTCATTCATGTCACTTATTCCGGATGTGAATACCGGATCGACTGCGGCACCGGCTGGATTTTGGGCACCGGACAATCCAAATTCTTCGCCCCCGCTCTGGTAGCCGATCCCGAACAATGCCAACCCAAAACTGGCATCGCTGTCCAGGCGCAGGTTGAATCGCGGGTCCAGCCCGGCAAGCTGCACCACCATGGCTTCGACATTGAGACTACCACTCCAATTAAAGCCCCATGCCAGCACTTCATTCGTTTTACCGTCATTCCAGTCAACGACCAATGCTGACCGGTTTGGGCCAGTCCCCCAGTAGTTGAGGTCACTAAAGCCGCCAACCTGAGCAGGTAGCCTGGCGGCTGTTATGCCGATAAGTATTACAGCGGCTATGGCCACCGAACTTAGTATTTTCATATTTCCGATTCTCCTTATTGTTATAGTTAGTAAGGGAACCGGAATGGCGACGCTTATGCTAGGGCGCCGCACGACACGATTTCCCCCATTCCTCCGCTGTTGCGGGGAGGTTTTTTCGCGGTTTCTGCCAGGGCAGGGCCACGAATGAGGATAAGGCGGGCAAGTATTCTGGCTTCCGGCTTATGTCTCACTTGAGCGAGACGACCTCAATCCCGCCTTCACCACCATTGCTGATGATTGGCATTGGGAATTTGTATCCGGTTACAGCAGCGCATCTGCCCCCGATTTTCACGGGATTCCATGCAGCGACTTATCAATTGATTACTGTGTCAAGAACTAGAGTGAACTTTGCATTTTCAGTTATAGCATGTAAAGAAATTTTCACCAAAATTAGAATTATTTATCTTGTCGCTTAAAATATTTGAAACGCAGCGAGCAGGCAATCTTTGGTTAGTCGGGCAATTTGCGGGTCGGTAGAGGCGCGTGGGCCGGCACAATTCAGCCGGGAAATTTGGTAAGACCTAATGAAGTCAACCAGCTGTTGGGCTGCTTGTTGAACAGGCAACCGTGAAAAGTCCAGTACCACTAATGGTCGGCATGATTTGGTAGCAATTTCGGCAGTCAGCAGGGAGCCGCCCTGTAATTCGCCCTGGCAAAAGATGGCGGTGCCATCGGAGTCTTCAACATTGAGCCGGGTGCGGGTTGCATAGGTGCGATCGGGTGCTTCCTGTAGCCTCTGGTATTTATCGGGGATACGCCCGTCTTCCGCACGGCGCCCGCGCGGCACCCAGCCGCCGGATTTCAGACCAAGGATTTGAGCAGCATCCAGAGCACCCCGGTCGGCCCCGGTTTGGCCACCGCTAATTATTGTGATTGCCGTAACTACCATATCAGTGCTTATAATTATAAAGGATAGTAACTTATGATAGAAGAAGATCAGCAACCGCTCCGCGTTCTGCTGGCTGAAGATGATCAGGTTGCACAACAAATCATCGTGAAGCAATTAGAGGGATGGGGCTGTGAGGTGGAAGCCTACAGTGATGGTGCCAGAGCCATGATGGCCATTCGTAGTGCGGACGCGCCGAGCCTGGCAATTCTTGATTGGGAAATGCCGGAAATGGATGGTTTGGAAATCTGCAAGCGAGTCAAACAAGTCCAATGGCCGGTATACATCATCATGTTGACTTGCCATGAGAGCAGGGAAGACCTGGTGCGTGCTTTGGAAGCAGGAGCCCATGATTACATCAGCAAGCCGTGCGACCCGCGTGAGCTTTATGCCAGAATGCGAGTTGGTGCGCGGACCATCCGCCTGCAGCGGCAACTCGAGGCAAAAATCGAGGAGCTCAAATACGCAACTCACCGTATTACCGAGTTGGAGGATCGCATCTAGTGGCAAACGCCAAAGCGCAGGTGCTGCACAGGCCAATCTATTTTCATTGAACTTGTCGGCCCGGAACATAATGCTCAAACGATGGCAGCGAGTGCTGCTACTATCAAATCCATGAATAGCGACAATATCAGCGATGGCGGTACCATTATACCAGAGGAGGGATTGCATGTTTTTCATCTTTTCTATCGCATCGACAATGGCAGTTGGGACTTGCTGAGCCAGGAAGAGAAGATGGAAGCGCGGACTGGACTGCTGTCGCTGATCAAAGAGGCACGCGAGCGGGAGGACACGCAACTGCTCACCTTTTCGATGGTCACTCCGAAAGCCGATATCGGGTTCATGTTGCTGACCAAAGACCTGCATGTCGCCAACCGGCTGGAGAAGAAATTGTCGCTTTCGCTGGGGCCGGATATCCTACTGCCAACCTTCAGTTATTACTCGCTGACGGAACGCAGTGAGTACACAACCAGCAGTGAAGAATTTCGACAAAGCCTGGTGACAGAAAAAGGCTTGCAGGAAGGGAGTGAAGAGTTTGAGCAGGCACTGAGTGATTTTGAGGAGCGGATTGCCAAATACGCCCAAAATCGCCTCTACCCGGTACTCCCCGACTGGCCGGTAGCCTGCTTTTACCCGATGAGTAAGCGGCGAACCCCGCAGCAAAACTGGTATGCCTTGGACTTTGCAGAACGCAAAAAGCTCATGGCTGGCCATGCTAAAGTTGGGCGTACGTACGCTGGGCGTATTTTGCAGTTAATCACGGGCTCAACTGGGCTCGACGATATGGAGTGGATGGTAACCCTGTTTGCAAATAATCCAGAGGACATCAAGTCGATCATCTATGAAATGCGATTTGACCCGGTGAGTGCCCACTACGCGGAGTTCGGAGAATTCTACATCGGACTGCAATTGCCTCCCGGCGATATTTTTGCGCGTCTGGCATTGTGATGGAATAAATGAATCATGGATCATCTCGACTATTGATTATTGCTCGAACCCAAGCTAACTGTACGTAGTTTATGCAGCCTATCTCGTTTATTCAGATTGCCTGTCACCTGCTGATAGTTGCGTTTCTTGCGACTTCGCTCGGTGCCCAGGATCCTGCTAACGAAAGCCAGGAGCAGGCTGCTATTACAGAAGAACCGGTGCTGGATGCCGAGATCGAACCGGATCAGCTTGAAGTTGAGCCGACTATTGGCGACTCATCAGCTGAAGACTCTGGCACAGCGCATATGCGTGAAGAACTGGGAGTCAACCCTTACACGACTCCATCGATTGAGCGTGTTTTCATGAAACTGCAAAAGCTTGGGCCGATCCCAGTCAACGAGATACCGCGCCGCCTGGACGACGATAAATATACCAACCGGATCCAGTTGGCATTGAATTTTGGTCGCTTAATTGCCGAAGGTTTCCTGACTATCCAGACTGAGGACCGCGATGAAATTGAATCTATCGGTCGCAAGCTGGTCAACAAAGCGCAGGCCTTGGGGGTTGGAGAAAGTGTTACTTCCCATAGCCGCCAGTTGGTTGAGCTTGGCCAACAAGGGGATTGGGGCAACCTACGCAGACATCTGACTGCGGCACAGGAGGATGTCGAAAAAGCCATGCTTGAACTGCGTGACGAGCAAATTGCGCACATGATTGCGCTTGGGGGATGGCTGCGTGGCCTGGAAATAGCTACGGCAACACTGCGCACCAAGCAAACCGGAGCTGCCTATTCTGTAATTGAAGATATCGATCTGGTGGACTACTTTAATGATCGTTTGTCGACACTCCACCCGGCCTTGGCTCGAACCCCATTGATCATTCTTTTACGTAGTAAATTGATCGAGATCCAGGGGATCATGGAGGAAAATCAGGAAGGTCTCTACGCTTCGGACATCGAAGAAATCTACAGTATCGTTAGCGAACTCAACGACGCGATTCAACAACCGGTGGACGACTGGCCCGAGATTACCAGTTGACCAGAGGTACCACATGAGTTGCACTCAATCAGGCAACCCCTAGGTGTTATCATTAAGTCGCCTGATAGCTTCGACGTTATGCAACTTAGGATGAACGACTATACTGCGGATCAGTGAAAGTAAAAAGAACCAATAGATTAGCATGCCAACCTTTTACATTGTTGTTGGTTGCGTCAGGCCTTGTTTTGCCATTGCCCTCAACCACTTTGGCAAAAGCGAAGGAAGTCCAGCGGCCTAACTTCATCTTCATTTTTGCTGATGATCTTGGTTATGGCGATCTTGGCTGCTATGGATCGACCAAGCATCGTACGCCGCATTTTGATCGCTTGGCGGCTGAGGGCATGCGCTTTACCGACTTTTATGTAACCAGCGGGGTTTGTACGCCATCGCGCAGTAGTTTAATGACCGGCTGCTATCCGCGGCGGGTTGATATGCATGAAAACGCCAAAGGCAGGTGGGTATTATTCCCGCGCGGAAACAAAGGCCTGCACCCGCATGAGATTACTGTTGCGGAAATCCTCAAGCAGCAGGGCTACGCCACCGCCTGCATCGGTAAATGGCATCTCGGCGATCAGCAAAAATTTCTACCGACGCGGCATGGGTTCGATTATTACTACGGCATCCCATACAGCAATGACATGGGGCAAAAAAAAATTCCACTGCCATTAGTAAGGAATGAGACGGTAATTGAAGCTCCGGTAGATCAGAGGACACTTACCCAAAACTATACCCGCGAGGCATTACAATTTATCGAAAAGAACCGGGATCAACCGTTCTTTTTATATCTTCCGCATACAATGCCTCATGTGCCGATTTTTTCCAGCGAGGCATTTCAAGGCAAATCAGCTAATGGAAAATACGGTGATGCGGTCGAAGAAATGGATTGGTCCACCGGCCAGATTCTCGAGAAGTTGGAGCAGCTCGGACTGGATGAGCAAACACTGGTGATTTTCAGCTCTGATAATGGGGCAGGAGGACGGGCAGGCGGCAGCAATGCACCGTTACGTGGGGGTAAAGGTAGCACCGATGAGGGGGGGATGAGGGTTCCGTTTGTGGCACGCTGGCCTGGTCAGGTTCCAGCGGGGCAAGTGTGTTCAGAGCTTGCATCAACTATCGACATTCTGCCGACTTTAGTGCACTTGGCGGGTGGTCGATTGCCGACTGATCGGATAATTGATGGGAAAAATATTTGGCCACTGCTTTCTGGTGCAGATGGCGCTGTCTCGCCGCATCAGGCGTTCTTCTATTACCACACCACACAGCTACAGGCGGTGCGTGCCGGAAAATGGAAATTGATCCTGCCGCAGGAAATCAAAAAGATTGGTTGGGACGACTTGGCAGAAGACACGCCGCTTCGGCTAATCGACTTATCTCAGGACATACATGAAGATCGTGACGTTTCCAGGCAGTTTCCAGAGGTGGTGGAAGAGTTGCAGGGCTTCGCAGATCAGGCCCGTCGGAATCTTGGGGACATGGGGAGCAAAGGCAAGGGTCAACGGCAGGCGGATTGGATTGACGAGCCATCGCCGCTGGTGCTTGAAGTAGAATAAGCAGAGTAAAAACTGATATTGTGAAATGAGATGGATTAACAGATTGTTGTTTTTGTTGGTAATGGGTCCGCTGTGTGTATCTGCCGCTGATCGGCCTAATGTGGTATTCATCTTGAGCGATGATCAAGGCTGGACGGACTATAGTTTCATGGGGCACCCGCACATTCAAACGCCTCACATCGATCAACTGGCCAAGGAAGGAATACTTTATCGACGTGGCTACGTGACTGCTCCGCTGTGCCGGCCATCGCTAGCCAGTCTAGTGACCGGTCTCTATCCGCATCAAACCGGCATCCGGGGTAACGACCCCGTGGGTTTGAGAGCTGGTGATCAGGAGGCAATAGTAGCTGCGCGGGCCCGGATGACAGCCCCTTTTGGGAAGCACCCCTCGTTCATCAAAGAACTGCAGGCCCACGGCTATCTGACCCTGCAAACTGGTAAATGGTGGGAGGGGGACCCGAGAAACCACGGCTTCGATGAAGCGATGACCCATGGAGACGTGACCCGGGGTGGACGCCATGGCGATGAAGGTCTAAAAATCGGACGACAGACGATGCAGCCAATTTACGATGCCATCGAAAAAGCTCAGGCAGAGAATAAACCATTCTTCATCTGGTACGGGGTCTTCTTGCCGCACACCCCCCACAATGCGCCGGAGCGCCTCTTCGAAAAATATAGCAAGGTTGCCCCCAACGAGCCGACAGCTTGGTACTGGGCCAATTGCGAGTGGTTCGACGAAACCTGTGGTGAACTCATCGATTACCTGAAGCGCAAAGGGATCTACGAGGATACCCTGATAGTTTATACCTGCGATAACGGCTGGCGGCAGCACCCGCAAAAGCGCAACCGCTTCGATGTAAAATCCAAGCAGCAGCCGCACGAGATGGGGGTACGAACACCGATTTTTCTGACGCACTCAGGGACGCTTAAACCGCTGCAGGATGAGACGACACTTGCCAGTAATATCGATATCGCTCCGACGATCCTGCAAGCCTGTGGTATCGATGTTCCGGAGGCAATGAGAGGCCTGGATCTGCGGGATACGCAATCGCTTAAGGAACGGGACCGGGTTTTTGTGGAGGCCTATGAGCATGAAAGTAACCTGGATCAGTTGGACGATATCGATCATGGTTTGCGGGCACGGGTCGTCATCGATGGGTGGGACAAGCTCATCCGCTTTCCGGATCGATCCGAGCTCTATGATCTGCGTAACGACGTGGACGACTTGCACGACCTAAGTTCCCGGCATCCGGAAAAGGTTAAGCAACTAGAGGCGGTGATCGATCGCTGGCTTAAGGAAACACAGTAGCCTGGCGTCGTCGGCAATCGCATAACCCTTTTACAGTAGGGTGAACTATGGTATAAATCCTGGATGTTCCTCCAAAGATTAAAACTAGCTGTATTAACCATCATCGCAAGTTTTGTCCTGTTTGTGTCGCTGGCTGCGGCCAATGATGGTCCACTCAAAGTTTTTATCCTGTGTGGGCAATCTAATATGCAGGGGCATGCCCATATTAGCACCTTTGAGGTGATCGGTATGGATCCGCTGACGGCTCCGATGCTTAAAGAAATGGTCGATGCTGACGGCGAGCCACGCGTGCTTGAGAATGTCTGGATATCTTCGCTCGGCTCCTCTTCAGAAGAAAAGATCGGCCAACTGACAGCAGGTTACGGTGCGGACCGTCGCGGAGTTCGTATCGGGCCCGAATTCACATTTGGGATCTACATGGAGAAGTTGATTAATGAGCCAATTCTCATCATCAAAACAGCATGGGGCGGTAAAAGCCTGCACACGGACTTCCGCCCGCCAAGTGCCGGGCCGTACCTTTTACCGGAAAAAACGATTGCAGGACTGAAAGCCAAAGGCGAAGACATTGAAGCTGCTCAAGCACAACGCTCGGCTGCAAGCGGTCACTATTATCGGCTCATGCTCGAGCATGTGAAGAAAGTGCTTAGCGATATCAAGCGTGTTTACCCTGACTATGATGCCAACCGGGGATATGAACTGGCGGGCTTTGTCTGGTTCCAAGGGTGGAATGACATGACAGATAGTGGTGTGTATCCGCAGCGCGGTCAACCCGGCGGCTATAACGCCTATTCTGAACTCTTAACTCAGTTTATACGCGATGTGCGGAAGGATCTCTCTGCACCCGAATTGCCATTCGTCATCGGCGTGATGGGGACCGGTGGTCCGACAGAGTTATATGGTCCAAAAAATAAACGTTATCAGGGAATTCACCAAAACTTCCGTGACGCTATGGCTGCTCCTGCAGCGTTGCCCGAATTTCAGGGAAATGTGGCAGCAGTCCTTACCGAAAAGTATTGGGATCTCGAGTTGACCGCATTGCGCGATCGGGAGAGTGAACTGAAGCCGAAGCTCAAAGATCTCAATGAACAGGTGAAGCAGGGAATACTAAGCAAGGAGGCTGTTAAGGCAGCTGAGGGGAAATTGTATAACGAAGCCTTTAGTGAACGCGAGTTAATCATTCTCCGGAAAGGAGCATCCAACTTTGAGTTTCACTACTTGGGTTCGGCAAAAATTATGGGCCAGATCGGAAAAGCATTCGCAGAAGCAGCTGCCGCGTTGATGAAAAATTAGTCTCTGCCGGGTTACCATGCAGCCTGCTTAGAGTGACCCCACAAGCACGTGCGATGCCGGCTTCACGCCAAGCGGCTCCTCAGCCCCCGGTACATGTACCGTGGGGTCAGCACCATCCGGCACCTCGAGCTTCAACTTGATCTTGCTGCCCTGCTTTTCCCAATGAACCGCAATTTTTCCCTGTGGTGAATCATATGAGACCTTGACCCAGTCAAGTTGGTCTGGAATCGCTGGTTTGATGATGACTTTTTTATAGCCGGGAGCCCCCATGCGGATGCTGCCGATATTTTCGAACATCCATTGACCAACTGCACCATAAGTATAGTGCGACAACGAATTCATTTCAGCACTTTGAAATCCCTTTTCCGGGGTTCAGCTATCCCAGCGCTCCCAGATCCTGGTAGCACCATTCTTAACAGGAAAAAGCCAGGAGGGAAAAGTGTCGTTGAAAAGTAAAAAGGCAGATAATATTTTGGCGTAGACTGGCGGTAAAATCACCCCGATGAGGCAAAGTAGAATACTGATACGTAGCAAGGGAAGTCGGCTAATTCCTATATTCACAGGTAAGTGTCTGTCCCTTTATTGAATTGTCCCTTTATTGAATTTAAGACTCGTTAAATAGTGTACTTCGTTCGCGTTGACTGGCGGAGTGGCACCGCTATAATTTCGGTCGCTCTCCGGAACAGCTGGCAGACTTGGGCCAGTTGCTGGGAACACTGCATCGTGAGCCGGAATACAACAATCAATACAATGAACTCAAGACCTCGTCTGATTCCTAAGGGCATGCTGATACCCTATTGTCTGGTAGCCAGTTGCTTCGCCTGGTGGGGGTTTGCCAACTGTATCACCGACCCGCTGGTTAAAGTCTTCAAGGATATTTATGACAATTTGAGCCATACCGAATCGGCGCTGATCCAGTTTGCCTTTTATGCGGCCTATTTTTGCCTGGCCATCCCGGGTGGCATCATAATCCGCAAGTTCTCCTATAAGTCCGGGATTCTTGCCGGGCTTGGCATCTCGATGATCGGTTGCTTCCTATTTTACCCGGCTAGCCTGTCGAACAACTTCTATACATTCCTGATTGCATTCTATGTATTGGCGAGTGGTCTGGCAGTGCTCGAAACTGCTGCCTCACCGTACATCTTGAGTATGGGCGCTGCAGAAACCGCCACCCAGCGCTTAAACTTGGCGGGGGCATTCGTCCCTACCGGTTCGATTGTCGGGGTCTTGATCAGCAAGTTTTTTGTCCTGCAGAAACTTGAACAATTGGAAGTCGGGGGCAGCGGCTTGGATTCCGGAGAGATCCAGGCTGAGCAACTTTCTATCGTAATCTCACCATACATCCTCGCCGGCTGTGTATTGATCCTGGTATGGTTGCTGGTGCTGTTCACCAGGATACAAAAGTCCACCCTAGCGGCTACCACGGTGGGGCAACAGCTTGATTTCATTCCCGCACTCAAGCGCCTACTAAGAAACTTCAATTATCTTTATGCCGTTGTGGCGCAGTTTTTCTACGTCGGGGTGCAAATCAGTGTCTGGACGTTCACTATCCATTACGTCACGGAGCAATTGGAAATTAAGGGCAGCGACGCTTTAAACTACCAGACTGCGGCGCTGGTCGCCTTCATGGTGGCGCGATTTATATGCACAGGCCTGATGTCGTATATCCGGCCGAGTACTCTGTTACTGGTTATGGCTTTGGCCGGTGCCGGGTGCTGCCTGGTGGTGAGTTTGGTTGGTGGCACAATCGGAGTCTATGCGCTGGTTAGCATTTCGGCATGCATGTCGTTGATGTTTCCCACGATTTTTGGTCTGGGCACCAAAGGCTTGGGTGAAGACATCAAATTCGGCAGCTCCGGGTTAATCATGGCGATTCTCGGGGGGGCGCTGATCCCGCTTGCCCAGGCTTGGCTGGTTGATACGACAACCGTTAGCTACTCCTATTTTGTACCGCTGGTGTGCTTTGTGATGATTGCAAGCTTCGCGGTTTTTTCACACCGCGTCCCGGTGGTGGAAAAACCTGCCTGATTAACTTGTGGCACAAAAAGATTGCAAATCAGGGCTTGATTAAGCATTTTTTTACAACATTTTACACAAGGAGGAACAAATATGGCTGATGTAGAAAACAAATATGAAGATAATATAGCGGGTCGCTATTATTGCGACGACCAGTGTATCGACTGTGATTTGTGCCGCGAGACCGCGCCGGCGAACTTTACTCGCAACGAAGACGGCGGCTATTCCTACGTTTTTAAGCAACCGGAAAACGAGGAAGAAGAGGCGCTGTGCAAAGAAGCGATGGAGGGTTGCCCGGTAGAAGCGATCGGCGACGACGGTGCCTGAGCTTGCATCAGCAGGCGACCGTTTGCTGTCAAAAAAACAATCCTATTAGCTGGGTGTGGCATTTGCTGGCTACTTGGCAATGTGCCGTTATAGTAATTGCCTAGTGAGCGAGATTGATAACCAGCTCCGGCGCCAAGTACTTGCTGAGTGGCGTGGCTATCGGGAACCCAAGCGAAAAAAAGAACGCTGCTTGCCCGCGTCACGGGTTGTTGACTCAGTGATGAAAAAGTGGGGGCTGGAGGATCGTCTTAACCAGCAGCAAGTGTTCAAAGCATGGTCCGGTATCGTAGGAGAGTTCATCTCGCAGCATGCCCGCCCTACCGCCCTGAAAGATGGAGTCTTGGTAGTCGAGGTGTTGCAACCGGCAATCCATTATGAACTCGATCGGGTTTGGCGAGAGCGCATTATCAGCGAATTCAAAAAGCATTTTGGGCGCAGTATTGTGCGAGATGTTAGTTTTCGGCTAGGTTAGGCAGCCAGTATGAGTAGCAATGTGATTCTAGACTGGTCGGGTACCCTGGTCAACGATTTGCCGCCGGTGCTCGAGGCGACCAATAGAATCCTTTTGCATTACGGTCGCCCGGAATTGAGTCGTGAGGAATTCCGGCAATCATTCCGCTTACCTTTTATCGGATTTTGGGAAGAACAACTCCCCGGGGTTGGATTACCGGAGTTGGAGGAGCTGTATCATCGGTTTTTTGATGGAATCCAGGAGCAGGTCGACCTTTTACCGGGCGCCAGGGAATTTCTGGAATATTGTCGGGCCAGTAATCGGCGTCTGTTTTTGCTGTCATCGATTAAACGTGAGCACTGGGATGACCAGTCGGCGCGATTGCAGGTAGACCGCTACTTTGAGCGTCCATACGTACAGGTCATGGATAAAAAAGAGGTGATTGGGCAAATGCTGACCATGCACCGGCTGGATCCCGCACAGACCATGTTTGTCGGCGATATGGTGCATGACATCGAGACGGCACGTCACGGTGGTGTGCTGGGGGTAGCGATATTGACCGGGTTTGACCCGCCGGCCAAGCTGGCCAGCGCCGAGCCCGAGATCACGGTGCGCGATTTGCACGGGCTGCGGCGGATTCTGGAAACCTGTGATGCCGCTGCTCAGATCACCCAACCGCTAGTAACAGTGGGCGCATTAATTCGCGACGCCGCAGGACAATACCTGATGTTGCGGACCCACAAATGGAGCGGCAAATGGGGTATTCCTGGCGGTAAAGTTCAACGTGGCGAAACAAGTGAGCAGGCATTGATTCGCGAAATCCGCGAGGAGACAGGCTTGCCTGCGAGCCGGGTACATTTTGTGATGAACCAGGACTGCATTGATTCCGGTGAATTTATGCGTCCAGCACACTTTTTGTTGCAAAATTATGTGGTCGATGTGGCTGCGGAGGTGCCTCAGGTCATCCTCAACGAGGAAGCGGAGGCTTGGCAATGGTTGAGCCCGGAGGCTGCCCTGGAAATGGACTTGAACCAGCCGACCCGGCGATTAATTGAGGAAGTCAGACGCAATGGCTACTGAAGCACGACAACCCCGCTATGCGATCCATATCGCCAGCCTGCTCACGCCCGCCAGAGTCGGAGTTCTGCCCGCGGAACAACAGGCGCCGCAATCGCTTGAGTTGGATGTTACCCTGCATTGCTGTGGCGATCCTGCAGGGTTGGCTGACAACTTGCAGGCCACGGTCGATTATGCGGCGGTGGCAGCTGCAATCCGCCTACTGGCGATGGAGAAGCATCGCAATCTGATCGAGACTCTGGCGGCGGACATCTGCCGTCATCTGATAGCGTTTCATCCGGTGATTGCCGAAGTGACAGTAGAGGTGCGCAAATTCATCCTCCCGGGTACCAATCATGTGGCAGTACGGTGGAGTGACAATAAGTAGTCACTGCAATCATGGCCCACGAATTGCACGAATTTAAGTTTTGTTAATTAATTGTGAGCATCAGTCCGATTAGAGCTCTGGAGACTACTTCATCTCATATTTTGGTATCGCGCTTCCGCCTTAGCAGCACGAAGCGCCTGCAGCTCCAAGGTGATCCAACGGAACGTTGGTGGTGCGCAAAAAAAAATAGCCCCGTCCGGGTGGACGGGGCTATTAACCAGTAAGCTTTTTTTATGCTTAGCGCTTGCGACGCACCAGCCAACCGAAAGCCGGCAGCAATAGCAGTGCTGCCGTGCCGGGCTCAGGGATTGCTTCAAAACTATAAGTAGCAGTGGCCGTTTCAGCACCATTAGTGGCATGGGTACCAGTGACTTCGAATGTCAAATCGTAGCGCCCAATCGCTGTAAATGCCCAGTTGTAATGCTCGTGAGTACCCGCAGCCTGTGAAACGGCGTCGGCACCTGAAATTCCATCGTTGGTTGACATCAGCTCGGTTGGGATGTTGAGCGAGTCAACAGTGTAGAGGGAAAATTCACCGCCAGCAACAACGCCTGAGCCGCTCATGCCAGTCAAGGTGAGAGTGATGTCAGTGCTCCAATCAGTGAGAGTCAATTCTTCCGTACCAATTCCGACAAATGGCGCACTGGGATCTTCCGTTTGCGGAAAAACATAGAGCGTTGCTCCGGCTGCAGCGCCAGTAAAGTCCCATGCCGCTTCCGAGTCGCGGGTTTCGGTACGCCCGCTGATAGCTAAGATTTCATCGGTCTCAAATTCAGTGCCACTCGCACCAAATGACTGGGAGACGCCATCCAGAGTAACTGATTCGTCGTCTTCTCCCAAATGCCAGTGTGGCTCAAGTTCTCCATCTTCGTAGCCGATACCGACGTCTCCATGGCCGGCAGTCCAGTCCTGTTCCTGTCCGAAACTAATTCCTGCTGATACTACTGCCAGTACCATTACTCTAATAATTATATTCATATTCAGTCTCCTTATTTGTGGTTGCTAATAATCCTAATTGGAAAGCTACTATTTCTCCCAATACACACAACTGTTAACGCAAATAATTTGCATGTAAAGAGTTTATTCCACTTTTTTGTAGTCGATAGATTCTTGCAGTGTGACTACGACGCGTGCGAAGCGCTGGCCATTTGAGCTGACTGCTGCTGAATCTGTATAGATGACCCGCTCCCAGGTTGAGTCAATCGATGTTTCGGAGGTCTTGGTACCAGATGTCCAGCTTGCCGGGTTTAAGGTGCCACTGAATTGTGGGGTGTAGGTTATTTGCGGGTTAGTAGATGACTTGCGACGGATAAATTCGAGCTGCAGGAACTGTGAGTCATTGACGGCGAGTACCGCGGGGATAGGCAGACCGGAGGTACCGGTAGTTGGGGTCAGGGCGTAGGCATCGGCAGTTGTCGGTTTAAGATTAAAGGCGTACTCCAGAATCAGCTGCAGGCCGTCTTTATCCGAGTCGGAAAATGGCCCGCTGAGTGAAGTATTTTCCAATTCAGCGCCGGTGTAATGGTCGGCCTGCCAGGTGGCGAGGCTACCGATGGCAAATGTGACAATGCTGGGGCTGCTGGTGACTACCTGGCCGCTTGCATCGAGGGTTGCTGAGGCGGCAAAAGAGATGCGGTAAATTCCGAGCGCCGAGAACCCCCAGTCCAAATGAGTATGTGCCTGTTCTTTGAGGTAGTAAACATCGCTGGCATCAATTCCATTCTCGTAAGTCGACATCCATTTGATAATGCCATCCTGAATTTGCCACAGGCTGAAGTGGGCGGACGGCGACTGTCCGATGTAGTTGACCTCCAATAGCTGGATCGTCACCCATTTCTCATCGGGATCGAGGGGTGCAATTTTATCGACCCGTGAATCCTGCGGATCGTAGGAGCGGAAGATACTGGTCGCCTGACTGTTGCGAAATCCAGGCCAGGTGTAACCACGATCAGTGCGCGGCAAAATCCACAGCGGCTCACCGTCAGGCACCCCGGTAAAGTCAAAGTTGGAAGAAGCTGGTTGCTCGTAGCGATCGCCGCTGTCGAAGGGTAGATCGGCGGCCGGTAAAGCTGCCTGATCGAGTGGGGTTGAGGTATTCGGGTCGTCAAATGTGCCGCCATGCCGTAGTTCTGATTGCCAGCCTGCGCCATCGTAAGAAAAGGTGATGTCTGCATGGTCGGTGAGCAGTGTCTGGGCGCCGGCGAGAGTCGGCAGCAGGCAGGTAATGGTAATGAATTTCTTCATGCGGTACTGCGGTTAATCCTGTTTATTTTGGCTCAGCGATGTTCTCGCCGGCCTCGATGCGTTCCTTTATCTCAGCGGCGGCATGCTTTTCGACATGCCCGTCTGCATAAAGATAGTTGCTTGATCCAAGCGAGTGATCTGGCTGCCTGTTGGTAGTGAAGCGATCCGGAGCGATATCATTGATAAACGCCGGCCAACTGCTCCAGCCAGAGGAATGGGTATGATCATTTGAATCGCCTACACCCTGAGCATCCGATATGATGAAGGCCATCATAGTTCGGGCAGGATTATCGATGAGCAGCAGGTTGTTGGTTGGTTCGCCGATCGGGTTGCCGAATGGATCCGTGCGCGGAATAAACAGGAAGCTGTTTAGGATATAACTGGTACCATCAGCAGCAAGGCGTTGCTCGCCCTTAGGATCGGCCGGGCAAATACGCACCTCATCGACGTTATTCAAGTAGGGCTTTAGCAGATAAATCCATACCTTATCATCGGTAGCCGTGTGCGCAGTTTCAGGTAAGCGCTGGTTGTTTTCTCCGGCATAAGCAAGCATTGCGACCCCAATCTGCCGCAAGTTCGAGATGCACTTAGCTTGCTGGGCACTCAGGTTGACCTGAGCAAGTATTGGCATGGTCACGGCGATCAGAATGGCTATGATCACGATCACAACCAGCAATTCTATCAGTGTAAATCCCCTCTGATGCATATTAATTTTTTAGCATAATAAGCTAAGATACAAAAATGAAAAGATGCGAATACTTTGCGTTTGTCAACTGATATCACCAACGCCGGTAATAATTCTTGGAATTCGGTTGCAACCGGATAGTGGAATTAGCAACTGTTAGTTGTGGCCAGTTTGAGCAACTTCGGGAATGATGGCAGCAAGTAAAAATGGTTGGGCATGCCGATGATTGATCCAAATTTACTGCTGGGAGCTTATCGCATCGGTGCATTTCCGATGGCTGACGATGATGGCGAGATCCTATGGTTTTCCCCCGATCCGCGTGGCATCATCCCGCTGACAGCTTTTCACATTCCCCATGGCTTAAAAAGTGTACTCCGCCGCCAGAAATTTGAACTCAAAGTGGACGCGGCATTCGAGGATGTGATCTGGGCCTGCAGCGAACGTGAGGAGACCTGGATATCCGGAGAGATCGTATCTTCCTACCTTCAGCTTCATAGGCTCGGCTACGCGCATAGTGTTGAGAGTTGGCAGGATGGGAGATTGGTTGGCGGGCTTTATGGCGTTGCCCTTGGTGGGGCATTTTTTGGAGAATCGATGTTTTCTTATGAGACTGATGCCTCCAAGGTGGCTTTGGTCGGATTGGTTGAAAGACTGAACAAAGCAGGCTTTGAGTTGCTTGACACACAGTGGATGACTGATCATCTCAGGCAGTTTGGCGGGATCGAAGTGGCCCGTCTCGAGTACTTGGATCTGCTTGCCAAAGCGCTCGACCAGGAAGTAGATTTTTTACTGGAAAAGTTGGAATAACCAGCCAGGCAACCCACTCCAACCATCATCAGCATGAATATCATAAGCAATTACATGCACTGGCTGCACACGCGTTGGCCGGCGGGGACAGTCGAACAATTACCTGAAGTTGGTGAGGATGGAAAAACTAATGTCTCCGGGATACGCATTGTCGGCGACCTGACCGGGATCCCGCTGCTTAAATTTTCCTCCGACTCCGGCGCCAGGGCGGTCAGGGCAATCCTGAAGGAATCTGATTTTCAGGGAGCGCGAACCAATGGCGGCGACGATCTTGTCGATATAGCGATCATCGGCGCCGGGGTGTCCGGGGTATCGGCGGCGATGGAAGCCAGCAAGGCCGGTCTTAGTTACGTGCTCTACGAGGCCTCGGAACCATTCTCGACCGTATCCAACTTCCCCAAAGGGAAGCCGATTTATACATATCCGACCGAGATGATACCGGAGGGCGGCATCCAATACCCGGATGATGCCGATGTGAAAGAGCGCTTGCTCGAAGTGATGCATGAACAAAAGGACGCACAGGGCTTAGAAATTACCCAGGGCCGAATCGAACGGCTGGAACGCAAGGGCAACGAAATAGTCCTGCACCACGGCAAGGGCGAGACCACCCATGCGCGCCGGGTTGTTGTGGCGATCGGGCGCAGCGGAAATTTCCGCAAACTGGGAATCCCGGGCGAGGATCTGGATAAAGTCAGCAACCGTCTCCATGACCCGAAAGACTACTGCGAAAAAAATGTCATGATCGTGGGGGGCGGCGACAGCGCGATGGAAACGGCGATCGCCCTGGCGGTCTGCGGTGCCAATGTGACGCTGAGCTATCGCAAGCCGGAATTTTCCAGACCTAAGCCGGGCAACCTCGAGAAGATCCAGGCGCTGACCGCTGATCCTGAGGCCGACGTGAGCATCGAAGAACCGAGTTCCGAGCGGATCAGCACGGCCGCAGCCACCTGGATGCGCGAGAACAAGCCGACAGGCAGCCTCAAGCTGGCGCTGAATACGTCACCGGTGGAAATCACCGAAGACAAAATTGTGCTCAAAGATAATGCCAGTGGCGAACAGACCGAATACGAAAATGATGCAGTATTTGCGATGATTGGGCGTGAGGCCCCGCTCGAGTTTTTCCGCCGCTCCGGGATCAAGGTGGCGGGGGATAAAACTCCGGGGTTCTGGCTGTCACTGGCTGCGGTGATTTCGGTTTTTGTCTTTTTCTACCAGTGGAAGAAACCTGGAACATTCTTTCCGCTTTACGAGTGGTTTAAGGGGGCCAATTGGTTCCCTTTCAACCTCGGGTCGTGGTGGTCTGCAGCCGAAGGTGTCTTTGCCGACCCGGCAACCTTGCTGGGTACGATGAAGTACGTAGTCGGCGATCCCGGGTTCTATTACTCGTTACTCTACACCGTGGTGATTATTTTGTTCGGTATCCTGCGCATCCGGCGGCGCAAGACACCGTATGTGACCCGCCAAACTATCACTCTGGGTGCAGTGCAGTTGATTCCACTTTTTGTGCTGCCTTACGTCCTGCTGCCATGGGCCGGTTTTAACGGCTGGTATGATGAGGGCATTGGCAAGGTAATTGCCGACCAGTTATTTCCCGAGGTGAGCTACGGCAGTGGCCGTGAATACTGGCGGGCTTTTGGCTTAATCCTGGCCTGGCCGCTCTTCATCTGGAATGTTTTTACCAGCCAGCCGCTCTGGGCGTGGCTGATCATTTCGCTGGTACAGACGTTCGTGATTATTCCTCTGATTATTCGCTACTGGGGCAAAGGCGCCTACTGTGGCTGGATTTGTGCCTGCGGCGCGATGGCGGAGACGCTCGGCGATACCCAACGCCATAAAATGCCACATGGCCCATTCTGGAACCGCGCCAACATGATCGGTCAGGTTTTCCTGGTCTTTGCCTTTGCGATGCTGGCGCTGCGGGTCGTGGCCTGGGTATGGCCGGAGTCTTCCTGGGCCGCGGGAGCCTTCAGTTTTGCACTGAATGGCAGTGATGGAGGCAAGATGATGCCGTGGAGTTACGCGTGGTTTGTCGATCTACTATGGGCCGGAATCATCGGATTTGGTTTGTACTTCCATTTTTCCGGGCGTGTCTGGTGCCGGTTTGCCTGCCCACTGGCGGCGCTGATGCATATCTACGCACGCTTTTCCAAATTCCGCATCTTCCCGGAAAAATCGAAGTGCATTTCCTGCAATGTCTGCACCTCGGTGTGCCACCAGGGCATCGACATCATGAACTTTGCCAACAAGGGGATCCCGATGGAAGATCCGGAATGCGTGCGTTGCTCGGCCTGTGTCCAGCAATGCCCGACTGGGGTGCTCGCCTTCGGGCGCTATGGCGACAGCAAAGATGATATTATCCTCGATAAGATCGAGGCATCGCCGGTGCGGATGCGCGAGGCGGTTGGTAAATAATGGTACGAAATGTGCCGCCCGCGCGTTCGAAGATTGAAAAGTAAAAGCAGTTAGTCTGTCGTTTTAAAATCTCGTTAATTGCTGAGCACGGAGTCCGTGCGCTAGTAGAGCGTTACGGAGTACTGCGCAGAGCAAAGAACTGACGCCCGCGGATATTATCACTGAACTGCATTTTGCGTGCGATGTGATCATCTTCCCGCTGTTTCCAGTAGTGATCATCGCGGATCTGCCCGTAAACCTGGCTGATAAATTCTTTGCTGCCAATGATCCCGCCACGGGTAAAGTAACGTA
>CAYUDZ010000028.1:0-18459 GCA_964443575.1 uncultured Chthoniobacteraceae bacterium
CCAAAGGACATGATCGGCCAGCGGTATGAGTTGCTCGAGAAAGAGGTCGTCGGCGCCGGTTGCAATGGCACTGAAGTCGACCCACAGGAATTCCGACCCTTGCTCGACCCGCTGGATGGTTAAAAACTGGTCACGCAAACTTGTCACGGCAGCAAGGTTAAGTTCACCGTCCGGTGATTTGATTTCGGCTTGGCTGGCAGTAGAAGCCTGGCGGACTAAGTCCTGAATGGACTCAGGCACCTCGGGGTCACTGAGTTTCTGTTCGAATGAGGCGCCGGCTTGAATCCACCAGGTAATCGCCTCGATTTCCTCATCGCTTGGCTGCCGCTTTTCGGCTGGCGGCATGTGTTTATCGTCATCCATGGGCAGGCGGATGCGCTGGATCATCAGGCTGCCATTAGCATCGCCGGCAACAAACAGCGGGCCGCTCTTGCCCCCGGCAAGCATGGCCTCTATGCTATCCATCCGCAGTCCGCCTTTGGTGGTTTCCTGGTCATGGCAATAAGCGCAGTAGTTGCTGATGATGGGTTGAATCGCGGCGACGAACACGGTCGAGTTTTCATCGTACACCGGTGCCACCTCTGTAGCTGCTTCAGCGCGCAGGAATGCCGGAGCGAATTCTGTGAGGAAGTCTTCACCATGGGTCATTTCACCACCAATGTGGCCGGTCGCAGTAATCAGTCCCAGGCACATTGCCAGGCCGGTCAAGCGTGCTTTAATCCAGCGTTTCGCCTGCGGCTCGAATCTTTTAATTGCAATGAAAGCGCAGATCGTGGTTGCGGCAATTGCAAGTGCGGTGATGACCCCGAGGTTCTGGTGCAGGTCCAGCTTGCTGCCGCCATAAGCTTCCTCGCCGCCTAGTATCAGTCCTGTGGTTACCGCAAGTGCTGCGGTTCCGAGGGCAAAGAGGTAGAGGATAAAGACCAGTACATGATCGCGGCGTTGATCCGACTTTCGCAGCCACCATTCTGCTACGAGGATTGTAAACAGCGCACCAATAGGCAGGTGCAGGACGATCAGGTGAAAGTGTCCGAAAAGGGCAACCAGATCCATCTGTGCTTAGATCAGCAAGTTCTTCATAATCTTGCCATGAACATCTGTCAGCCGGAAATCGCGACCCTGATAGCGGTAGGTTAGTTTTTCATGGTTGATTCCCAGCAGATGGAACATGGTGGCGTGGAGGTCGTGGACATGAATGCCGCCATCTACGATGTTATAGGAGTAATCGTCAGTTTGGCCGTAGGTGATCCCGGGCTTCACGCCGCCCCCGGCCATCCACATGGTGAAGCATTTCGGATGATGGTCGCGCCCGTAATTATCCTGGGTCAATTTGCCCTGGCTGTAGACGCCGCGCCCGAATTCGCCACCCCAGACGACCAGTGTCTCATCCAGTAGGCCACGGCGCTTTAGGTCCTTGAGTAAACCGGCCTGCGGTTGGTCGGAGGCTTCGCATTGCTGCTTGATTTCCTTTGGCAGTTGTCCGTGCTGGTCCCAGCCCCGGTTATAGAGTTGGATGAAGCGCACGCCGCGCTCGGCCATTCTGCGTGCCATCAGGCAGTTGTAGGCATAGCTGCCGGGAGTGTTGACGTTGGGACCGTAGAGGGCGAGGGTCTCGTCATCCTCCTGGCTGATATCGGTGAGTTCCGGAACTGAGACCTGCATGCGGTAAGCCATCTCGTACTGTGAGATACGGGCTATGATTTCCTCATCCTTAGTCTTGTGATACTCCTCCTGGTTGAGGTCGGCGATTGCGTTGAGCATGCGGCGCCGGTCTTGCCGATCGATGCCTTTCGGGTCGGAAAGGAACAGCACCGGGTCTTCGCCGCTGCGAAAGTTAATCCCCTGGTGTTCGCTGGGCAGGAATCCGGAACTCCACAGGTTTGCCGAGATCGCCTGCATGTTGCCATAGCCCTGGCTGATCATTACTACGTAAGAAGGTAAATTGTCGTTGGCGCTGCCCAAGCCGTAACTCATCCATGAGCCCATTGCCGGGCGCCCGGGTTGCTGGTGGCCGGTCTGCAGGAAAGTAATTCCGGGCACGTGGTTGATCGCCTCGGTGTGCATCCCGTACATCACGCACATTTCGTGGGCCATTGATGCGGTGTGCGGATACAGTTCGCTGACCCACAGGCCATCCTGATTATTCGGGTATTTTTTGAACTCGAAGATTGATGGAGCGACCGGGAAGCGTGCCTGGTTGGCGGTCATCCCGGTCACCCGTTGCCCCTGACGAATTGAGTCTGGTAGATCCTGGTTAAACTTATCTTTGAGCCCCGGTTTGTAGTCAAACATGTCGAGCTGCGATGGTCCGCCATTCTGGAAGAGGTAGATTACCCGTTTTGCTTTGGGTGCAAAATGCGGTGCCCCCATTGAGCCGTAGCTTAGCGGGTCAGTCGAAGCTGCCAGTCCTTCCCGGGTCAGCAAGTCACCCAAGGCGATGGCACCGGTACCGACCGCCAACTTGCTGAAAAACTCTCGGCGCGTGATATTTAAACAATATTCTTCAAGTGGGTCCATGTGATGATTTTTTAATCCCGGGTAATAGTTTTATCGAGGTTCAAGAGGGCCGATGCGGTGAAAGTCAGAGAAGCATACTCCACCGGATCGATATTTTCCAGTGGTGGGCTTTCGCCATAGGCAACGAACTCCTGCGGGCTCGCCCCCTCGCCGGCAAAATTCTGGTAGGATTCACTGGTCAGTTGGCGCAAAACTTCCAGGCTTTGGGCTGATGGCTTGCGACCGGTCAGGTAGCGGTAGCCGAGGGATAAGCGCTCATCCAGCGACTCCTCCCAAGCTCCGGGAACTTCCTTGATCAGTCGTTCGGCCAGTGACCTGGCCGCTTCCAGGTAAGTGATATCATTCAATAGGGTTAGGGCCTGCATCGGGGTGTTGGTAACCGACCTTTTGGTTACGCAGACTTCACGTGACGGGGCGTCGAATGCTTCCATTTGCGGCGGTGGCGCAACCTGCTTCCAGAATGTATACATCCCCCGACGATACAAGTCTTCGCCGTCGTCGCGCTGAAATATGCCGGTATTGTACTTACCATCTTTCATGGCTTTCTCCCGCCATAAGCCAGCCGGCTGATATGGTTTGACGCTCGGTCCGCCAACTTTCGGAACCAGCAAGCCGGAGGCCGCCAGCGCATTATCCCTGATAAATTCGGCCTGCAAGCGCTGCCGTGGAAACCAGGCCAGCAGTCGGTTCTCCGGGTCGGCCAAACGGAACTCGGGACGAAATACCGACTGTTGGCGGTAAGTGGCAGAAGTAACTATGTTGCGGATCAAGTTGCGGGTATCCCAGCCGGATTCGACGAATGATACGGCGAGGAAGTCGAGTAATTCGGGGTGGCTTGGCAGTTCCCCTTGAGCCCCGAAGTCCTCAGATGTTTTTACCAGGCCGGTGCCAAAGATCATTTGCCAGTAACGGTTGACGGTCACCCTTGCAGTAAGCGGGTTATCCTCTTCGATCAGCCATTGTGCGAGGCCGCGACGGTCCTTGGGGTAGTCGGGGTCCAATTCGCCGAAAACTACAGGAATATCACGGCTTACGGGTTGATCTTTCAGTGGGGCGTCATAGGCTCCCCGTTCCAGGACATAAGTTGGAGTTGGTTCCTCTTTTTCGCTCATGACAGCCACGCGCACGGTACTGTCACCAATGTTGTATACCCACTCCTTAAGTTGAAGCCACTCGTCCAGCACCGCAGCATCCTGCTGGTTGTTAGCGATGACCCACTCGAGAGCAAGCTGCTCACGTAGGCTGCGGCGTGCTTTTTTTGGAGTGATGGCCATTGGGGAGAACGGAGCCAGTCTGTCCGCCAACTCGTCCAGGCCGGATGCGTTGTTGGCAGCGAACACATTCATGGTTGAATATTGAACCGGCGGGAAACTGTTCTCGGCCAGATTGATCGTCAGGCGCAGCCTGCTGTTATCCTCAGCCTTGATAGCACGTTCCAAGCGGAGCACCAGTCCGAGTGAGCGATCGCTGGGATTGAGAAGCCAGTAGGTACCGGGATCGTCATCCAGTGCTAAGCTGACCGGTTGTTTGTTCTTGAACAGTTGGTCGCTGGACCAGAACTCGCTGACTGTCAGGTTCTCTGCTTTGTTTGCCTGCAGTTGTGGGCCGTGAACCAGTTGCAGGTCGATGCCGGTAATCTTGGACGGCCCCTCCATGGAGGTTGGATTGCGCTTATCACCGGCCTGATTGAACTTCAGATTATAGAAGTGGATGTAGAGCAGGTTGCTGTCCTGAGGCAGATCTTTCAAAGAAACATCGAACTCAAGAGTTCCGGCTTCACGAAATAGCTCATCCTGTTTGTTCTTATCAAACTGGGCTTTAAACTGAAATTCTTTCGGGCCGGCAACTTTTTTGCCGTTCCACAGAGCCTGCTCGAATGCGGTTTCAAGCTGCTGCCACTCAATGGTATTCTCGCTGGTCAGACGCTCTGCTGTCTCTTGCCATTCTGCCGCATCCAGGATTGGTTGCAGATCTTCCATGGCCTGTCTGCTATCATCGAGGGCTTGTTGATCTTCTTTATTTTGGGCGATGTAAATAAATGGCTTGTAGCCCTCTGCTTCGGTGGGATTTTGCCGTTCCAGTCCGATTTCCCGGTTGCTGTTGAAAAATGACATCATCGAGTAGTAGTCCTTTATCGATAACGGATCATACTTATGATCGTGGCAGCGGGCGCAGGACATGGTCATGCCCATGAATGCCGTGCTCACCGTGTGTACCCTGTCCGCAGCGTATTCGACCAGGTATTCTTCACTAATCGCACCACCTTCGTTGGTGATCGGGTGGTTGCGGTTAAAGCTGGTGGCCAGCACTTGATCTAAAGTAGGCGCATCCAATAAATCGCCCGCCACTTGCTCCAGGATAAATTGATCGTACGGTTTATTTTCGTTAAACGCCCTGATAACCCAGTCCCGCCATGGCCAACTGGTTCGTTCCATGTCGATATGATGGGCATTGGTGTCGCCATACCTGGCTACGTCAAGCCAGTCTAAGGCCATTCTTTCGCCGTGATGTGGTGATTGGAACAATCGCTCGACCAACCGCTCGTAGGCATCCGGTCGGTTATCCTGCAGAAACTCATCAATTTCCTGTGGGGTAGGCGGCAGACCTGTCAGGTCCAGCGAGACCCTGCGAATTAATGTTTCTTTATCAGCAGCAGGCGATGGATTCGTGCCCAACTCCTCGATCTTGCTTAGGATAAAATAATCAATTTCGTTTTTCGGCCAATCACTCTCGTTAACTGTCGGCAACTCCGGTTTCTCGGGTGGAATGAATGACCAGTGGGGCTTGTACTCTGCTCCCTGCGCAATCCAGCGCTGGATAATCGATCTTTCCTCATCGCTGAGTGGTTGCTTGTTTGACTCTGCCGGTGGCATCACCAGGTCCGGATTCTGGTGGTTGATGCGTTTCCAGATTTCACTCTGTTCCGGTTCACCGGGAACGACTGCGTACTTTGGCTGTGCGCCGTCCTCCGCAAAATTTGTTGTGGCCCCGGCAAAAGTATCCAGCCGCAAGCCGCTTTCACGTTTGTTCTTATCCGGACCGTGACAGGCAAAACAATTATTCGAAAGGATCGGTTTAACGTGAAAGTTATAATCGACAGGAGCATCTGCTGCCAACTTGAGTGGCTGGATCAGGTTGGGCTTGCCGTCAGTCGCTGGCTTCTGGCAGCCGGCGCAGAAGAGGGCGGCAGCGGCCAGTAGGATCAGGCTGCCAATGCTGAAGTTGTCGCGGGAGAAACTCAAACCATTACAATAACGATGAATCTCTCTACCGTGACAAGTTTTTTGGAACAATTATTGTTTAAGGTGCTTTAACTTAGTTAAGCGGCCCTCGACATTCCAGTCCTGGACATAGAGGTTGCCGTCAGTATCGAAACTTAATCCATGAGGTGCTGAGAACAGGCCTTCAGCAACGTCTTGCGGGGGCACCTTAAAACTGGCCCATTGGCTTTCATCCGGGTTGTCGCCTAAGTGGGTCAGAATTTGACCTTCCTTATCGATGAGTGTCACCCGGCCTTCCAGTTCCGCAATGGCACAAATTTCACCATGGATTGAAACTGCACAGGGACGTCTTAATCCGGTAACAATTTCACCAATCCATTGCCCATCGAGGTCGGCATGGAATAACCTGCGGTTCTCGCGATCACAAACCAGGAGTCTGGCCGGCTCAAAGCGGGTATCGACCTTCAATCCATGGCTGGTCTTGGTCACCACCTGTTGCCCTGTTCCCGGGCCGCCAAAGCTTTTGATGTAACTGCCATCAGCCGCAAACTTATGGATGATGTTGGAGCCGTAACCCATAGAGCAAAAAATAGTGCCATCCGGAGCGACTGCGACGCCGGTCACCCCTTTCCAGCCGCCCGGCAGGTCGGGGTGAGTAGCTGCTGAGATTTCGAGCAGAATTTTTCCGTCAGTATCGATTTTGCAGACGCGCAGGGTGCCTTTGAGTTGTGCGCCATAGATCACGGTTTTTCCATCTTCAATAGCGATGTCCATGGCATGAAAACCACGACACTCAGGGGCGATGGATTTTAGAAATTTACCTTGCTCATCGTAAACCAGGATGGAGTGTTCGGCATCGGTAGAGAAGTAGATCAGCCCGCTCTGGGGATCGACGACTACGCCACCATGGGTCGGGCCGATCAGCTTGCCATCAGGTAACGTACCCCAGCCAGGAACTGTCACGAATTGGAAGCCGCCGCTGCCGGTAACTACCGGCTCGCTTGGTTGCACGCCGGGGGGTGTTGAGGAACTCATGTGAGCGGCCAGAAAGTTTGCGCCAAGTAAGTAGAGTGCCAGGATGGATAGTCGGGGAATCATGATTGCGGATCATAACCAGTTGGTTAGATTTTCCTACACATTTCTCAATTTATCCGGAGCGCAAAAAGTATGATTGCTGCAATTGTTGCATAGCCAATGGCTGTTACTCAGACTACTATCCGGGCATGGATAAATTAGCCCAGATAGCTGTGGTTGGTGAAGGTGCCTCGATGAAAGACTTGCGCACGCCGATGGATGGGATTGCCGAGGAGCTGAAACTTGAGTTGGTGTTTCGTCCGGCTAAGCAGGCCGCCGAATCGGCGGAACCGGTGATTATTTGTCTTAGTGCTCATGGTGAGCGAATTGCTGCTGAGATTTCCGGAAAAGTATCCCAGCCGGTCTTGAATGTTCCTGTTGCAGTCGATGGACAGGACCCGCTGGAAGTTTTACGTGACCAGGTGGCATCCAGTGGCACTGCGGCGACGCTGGCGCTTGGCTTGGCAGGAGCGAAAAATGCAGTGCTGGCGGCTGCTGCGATTATCGGCTTACAAAACCCGCAGGTCCGTAAAGAACTCGATAGTTTTCGTGAACGGCAGACCGAGTCAGTGCTGGCTGCTGAATTGCCTGGTGGATGAGTGCCGCGCTTCTTACAGCGGAACAAACTGAACAGGCTGTCAGTTTATTGCGTAGTGGTGCGCAGGTTGCCCTGCCGACAGAAACCGTCTACGGGCTGGCAGCCGATGCGTTAAATCCTGCTGCGGTTGCCGGTATCTTTACTGCCAAGGAACGGCCTTATTTTGACCCGCTGATCGTGCATTTGCCCGACTACGATTGGCTAAAAGAATTGACCACTGCCAATCAGCTCGAAAGTCAGTTAGCTGATGTGCTGATCGAAAAGTACTGGCCCGGTCCGCTCACTATCGTACTGCCTAAATCTGCGATAGTTCCGGATTTGGTGACCTCCGGGATGCCGAGTGTGGCGCTGCGGATGAGCAGGCATCCGGTCTTCCGGCAAATCATCAGCCAGTTTGGCAAACCACTGGCCGCACCCAGCGCCAACCGTTTTGGCCGGATTAGCCCGACCACGGCTGCGGCTGTAATCGATGAACTTGGCGGTAAAATTGTGGCAGTGGTCGATGGCGGGCCGACCGAATGCGGAGTGGAATCGACGATTGTGCGTCCCGAGCCTGATGGCAGCATGACCGTGCTGCGACCAGGTCCTGTTGCGGTCGAGGAGTTGGAGCAACTGGCCACGGTTCAGATGGCGCATGGCGGCAGCCGTCCCGAAGCTCCGGGGCAGCTGGACTCCCACTACGCGCCGGACAGTAAACTTATTTTGGTCGAGTCGCAGCAGGCCGTAAACCATGCTGACCGCAATAATGCGTTACTGGCTTGGGATCCTGCTGTTGCTGCCAGTGCCGGTGCCGGTTTTGGCAGGGTTGAGATATTGGCACCGGATAGTGACCTGTTGACGGGTGCGACACGCTTGTTCCAGCTGATGCGCCAACTGGACTCCGGCGACCATCAACTCATCGTGGCTACTCCGGCACCCGAGAACGGTATTGGTCGTGCGATCAACGACCGCTTGCGACGGGCCGCTAACGTGCCTAGTTAATTCGTAATCGTAATCCTGATCGTAATCATATATACCAACTGCAAGCCGTAGATCCAAGTCATGGTCACGATTAAGAGTGCGGATATGAAAAGGATACTTACTCAATCATCTTCGGAAACGGTATGAGGCGATTCCTGCTCGTTGTTAACTATCGGAACCATCTCGGGCACCGAAGGTGTCCAATCCTACAGCCCAGCCCATCGGGCTGGGTCAAGCGAATTTTGCACCTTCGGTGCATGAAAAATAGACACCACATTTTTTTTCAATTTTCGTTACGGCGTTTATACCGATTGTGGATTCTTTTACTGGAGGTTATACCACCTCTAATGAGGTTTACTCAAAACTGTTTGGAATTTGTATTATCACAAAAAAAAGCCGCCAGTGCGGGCGGACCACACTGGCGGCTGACGGATAACTTGTTTTAAAGGTTAATATTTTATGCCGCAACCGTATGGCTGGGTTTCAGCGGTTGCGACGGCCTCACCGGCCATCAATGCATCGACCGCAGCAGCGACATAGTTGGTGGCACCTGCGATGTCATCAGGGTTGGTGGATTTGACGCTATCAATTGCGCCCATGTATGCGAGGTTGCCCTCTTTATCGATTACATACATATGCGGGGTGGTTTTGGCGCCATAGGCTTTGCCGACTGTGCCATCGGCATCGAGCAGTACCGCGGTGGGCTTGGCGTTGTGCTCTTTGGTGGCTTTATTCGAATCTTCGGCAGACTTGTAGTCGTTGTGGTCTTCCTTGGTCGAATTAATGCTCAACCAGATCACGTCTTTGCCGGTGTATTTTTCCTGCAGGCCTTGCATGTTACCGCCCGAGTAGTGCTTTTTAACGAATGGGCAGTTATAATTGAGCCATTCCAGGACGACAATTTTGCCCTTAAAGTCGGACAATGAATGTTCTGTGCCGTTGGTATCGGTTAATGTGAATTCAGGGGCAGCCTTGCCAATTTCCGCTGCCGCTTGAGCTGAGATCACAGGGATGGCTGTGATAGCGGTGATTGCGATTATTTTCAGTATATGTGTTTTCATGTTTTGCTGTTCGGGTTTGTTGTTTGTGTTTGTGCAGTTGGGAGAGTTGGACGTATCTGGAGCGCAGAATGTTCAACCTGCAGATGCTTTTTTTAATGCATCGATCAGGATCGGCTTGGTCAGTAATTCGGGCAGGGGTTCAGGCTTTGTGGGGTTTGCGGGTGAATACACCAGATAAAACGGCACGCCGACACGTCCATGTTCAGCCAGGAAGTCACCAATTTCGGGATCCGAATTGGTCCAATCACCTTTCAGCATGGCGATATCCAGTTCGTCAATCAGCTCCCTGACTTCAGGGGTATCGATTACCGAGCGCTCATTAAATTTGCAGGTGATGCACCATTCGGCGGTAAAATCGATGAAGACAGGACGGCCTGCTGCCAGTTCTGCCTTAATTTTTTCACGGCTGAACTTTTGCCAGGCGATTCCGTCTATCGAATTGTCGGTTGCAGCAGCTTGAGAAGCTTTTGCAGCAAGTGCCTGCCCGGGAAGAAAGAACAACCAGCCACCGATCGTTATAATTACCGCGCAGCTCCAAGCGGTGAGTTGCATGGCACGCGCACGTTGAGGGGTAGCGAACCTGCCAATTGCCCAGCAGGCCAGCCCGAGGGCCAACAACCAGCAAAGGCTACGGGTAACCAGTGCCATACCACCCTGGTTGCCGAGCACCCACAGCAGCCAGATCAGTGTGGCCAGCAGCGGAAAGCCCATGAATTGTTTCAGCGATTCCATCCAGCGTCCGGGCTTTGGCAGGAATTTCATCCAACCTGGGTTCGCGGAGAGCAGGAAAAATGGTAGCGCCATGCCGGTGGCGATGGCGGTGAACATAGCTAGAATGACTGCCGGTGGTTGCGAGAACGCAAAGCCCAGGGCGGTGCCTAGAAATGGTGCCGTGCAGGGGGTGGCAAGAATTGTCGCAAATATGCCATGCAGAAAGACCCCGCTGTAACCTTCGCGCTGGGTTACTCCGCTCAGCTGCTGGCTGGCTGACCCCGGCAGCGTAATTTCAAAGACCCCAAATAAGTTGAGCGCAAAGACCACCAGCAAGCCACAGATGACCAATAGAAAGACAGGATTCTGAAATTGAAAGGCCCAGTTGACTTGCTCGCCGCCGGAACGCAAGGCAATGATCACCACAGCAAGGCCCAAAAACCAGACAAAGATGCCGGCACAAAATGCCAACCCAAGCCGAAAAATCCGTCCGCGTTTTTCATCGGCTTGCTTCATGAAGCCGAAAATTTTCAGTGAAATAACCGGCAGCACACAAGGCATCAGGTTCAGGATCAGACCGCCAATGAAGCCGTAGAATAAGAATGTCAGCAGGGATGGGGTTGCAGGGATGGTTGATGTCGCTGCCGACTGTTGCCCGGTCGCCGCCGGTGACTCGCCAGTGCCTGCCGCGGTGGCTTGGTCCTCGGCAGCGACCGACCATCCGCGGCGCCCGTCTGCCAGTATTTCGACAACCACGCCGGTTATTGGTCGTTGTGGTCCCCCGGTTATGGGTATGCTGATTTCGATGTCACCGTCATTCTTTTGTATTTCAGCGTGACCGATTATCTGGTCGTCAGCGGGCAGGGGAGCAAAAGAAATTTCACCATCCGGTTGCCAGCCGGTGAGTGTCAGCTTCGAGGTGCCGCTGTCGACACTTACTGCGGCCCCAAATGGCGGATCTCCCTGTGCGTCAGGAAGCATTTGTGAGTAGCGATCGAATAGCCCGCTGGAAAGTTTATCAGCTGGTTCAGCCTTTGTAGCGACAGGTAATTTTAGTTCCAGTTCTGCTGAACCGGGAATGCAAATTTCGCGGCACACCAGCCAGTCGGCACGCGCTTTGACTGTTATCTCTTTCTGGTCGTAATCATCCGGGATGCTCAGTTCGCTGATCAGCATCACCTGATCCTTGTAGGCAAAAACAATGAGATTGCCGGGCTCTACAATTCGTTTAGGTACAGGCCATTGAATTGGTCCTGCTGTGATGCCATCAGGCACTGTCCAATCAATTGAGGTGGCCAACCCCGAGTCACCGGCATATTGCCAGTAAGTATGCCAACCTTCGGCTTGGTCCAGTAGTAGCCCTACCTTGACGGTACTGCCGGGCGATACGCTGGATTTTTCGGCAACAAGTTGCGCTTTGACCAGATTGACGCCCTCATATTCCTGAGCGGCGGCCTGAAAGCAAAAAAAGACAGTTGCTAGTAGAAAAATAGCGTAGTGGTGGAGCGGGCGAGTCACAATAGACAGTTAGCACAATTTGATTTTTATTCAAACGTGCGCGACGTGTTCGGCTGGATGATATTTTTTGCCGAAAAAGTAAAGAAACGGCGTTAGTCGGATAGTGACTTTTCCACGAATCAGATTTAATCGAGCTACCTGCTTGTTTCCCACGATGATAATTATGCTTACATCGACTGGGATGTGTCGCATAAATGTTCTGGCCCTATTGAGTCCAAGGCTGCCGATCAGGTCAGACCATGACTCAAACTTAAGGACGAGTTTGTCACCCAATCCCTGCAAGCAGAAGCTGCCTAACTCTGAACGACCTGTGATCGTGCCAGAATAAGCCAGCTTTCTCGACGCGTTATTTATTAACGCCATCTTGAGTGCGGATTTTCAGCGCACCATTAAATACCCACTTGGCATGTTTGGCGTCAGCGCCTACACGGTCAGGTACCAGAATTTCCATGTTTTCGAGTTCGTAGGTTATTTCTGCGTTGCGTCCGGTCAGGCGGTCATACAACCCGATCGCGATATCCGGCCAGTTTTTTGGAGTGTCATCTGTGCTCATACAATGAACAATAACGCATCAGTGCTGCTTGTAGACGCCGCTGCCGGATCTTTTGCATGAATATTACGGATTGACCCCAGCAGCAATTGCCGATATCTGAATCAACTGATGAAAACATTTCTAACAACAAGGAATCTGTTTGTCGTCGCGGGGGTCTTTGCTTTGGCCGGCTTATCGTCGTGCAACAAGCAGGACGGCTACGCACTGGCAGACACTAACGCTGACGATAATGTCGATCAGGCTGAATTCTCACGCTTCATGATGGAGGCGATCTACTCGGAGATGGATGCCGATGGCAACTCGCGGGTCACGCTGGAAGAATCGCGCCTGGCTTATCCCCAGACCAAAGAAGAAAAGTTTGCCAAGGCTGACGCCGATGGTGATGGTGTGATTACCCCTGACGAAGCAAAAGTTCATTTTGAAAAGCAGGGAACATTTACTGATTTATTCACCAAAATCGATAAAGATCAAAGTGATGGAATCAGCCGCGAAGAAGCCCGTGCGTTCATGGATAAAATGGAAGCCCAGGCTGGCACGAAACTGGAACAACTCGAACAGGCAGCAGACGAATCATGAAAAATATCATTTTAACAATCCTATTGGCGGTAGCAGTCGCTACGATCTTCAATTCCTGCATGACCGGCGATCCCTACGTGAATCGTGGTCGTGTCGGAGGTGGCGCGCTGGGTGCAGCGACCGGTGCCATCATTGGCAATAATGTCAAAGGCGGCAACTCCTGGGCAGGAGCCGCCATCGGCGGTGTGCTCGGTGGATTTGCCGGTGACGCGTACGGCAAGAACAATTCGATGTATCAGCGTTCGCGCTATCGCTATTACTAACCTGAAACAATCATAACCTTCAAGTGAGTGAATTCCCACCGCTTGAAAATATCTTAAAACCCCCGTCCGGATGACCGGACGGGGGTTTTTCTTTGTCACTTTTTCAGGAACAGGAGGCGCAACGAGTTAAGGCATACCAGAACGGTACTGCCCTCGTGGGCAAAAACCCCCAGGGTCAGCGGGACCAACCCGGCGATCGAACTCAGCACCATGACGACCACGGTGCCGAGTGCGACCACCAGGTTTTGGCGGATGATGTGGCGGGCGGAGCAGCTCAAGGAATGCGCGGCGAGAAAATTTTCGATGCGGTCTTCCATCAGGATGACCTCACTTTGTTCGAGGGCGCTATCGCTGCCGCGCGCGCCCATGGCGACTGAGACAAAGGCGGCGGCCAGGCTGGGCGCGTCGTTGACGCCATCACCGATCATGGCAACTTTGGTGTTGCCCTGGCCGAGTTCACGCACCGCAGCGACTTTCTGGTCCGGTGAGAGTCCGGCGCGGACTTCGTCGTCGTTCAGGCCGATACTGCGGGCTACTTCGAGCGCCGTCTGCTGGCGGTCGCCGGTCAGCATGACCGGTTTCATGCCGGCTTCGCGGATCGCAGCCAGGGCAGCGTGGGACTCGGTGCGGATCCGGTCTTTGAGCAGGATGCGTCCTAGCAGGTCTTCGTGGACCGCCCAGACTTCGGTGTAGGCGCCGCCGGGTTGGGAAATTTCTTGTACCAGTTTGCCGAGCTCGCTTTTTTCCAGCAGTTCGCGACGCCCGAGTGCGCAGAACGCATCCTGTTTTTTGCCTTTGACACCTTTACCGCCAAGGTTGCGGAAGTCCTCGATCGGGTGGGATGCCAGCCCCTGCTTGCGGCCGTATGCCGTGATCGCGCGGGCAATCGGGTGGGTCGAATGGCGTTCCAGCGAGTAGGCCAGCTCAGCGATCTCCTGCTCGCGGCCTCCCGGCAGGCTTTCGATGGCCACCACCTCGAGGTCACCGGTAGTCAGGGTGCCGGTTTTGTCCAGCGCGACAACATCGACTTGAGCCAATTTTTCGACCGCGGCACCACCGCGGAATAATACGCCGTGGCGGGCACCCCAGGCAATCGCTGCGAGGATTGCAGAAGGAATCGACAACACCAGCGCGCACGGGCTGGCCACCACCAGCAGCGTCATGGCACGATAGAATGCAGAATAAGTATCTGCCGTATTGGTGAATGCCGGTAACTTGAAGAGCAGCCACCAGACAAAAAACATGGCGGTTGTTGCGAACAAAACCAGCCAGGTATAGCGCGTGCCAAACAGGTCGGTGAAGCGCTGGGCGGGCGCCTTGAGGTGCTGCGCCTGGCGGATCAGGCGGATTATTCGTTGCAGGGCGCTTTGCTCGACCCTTTTACTGACCTTGGCAGTGACCGCCCCCCACAGGTTGACAGTACCGCTGAAGACCTGGTCGCCGGATTCTTTGGGGACTGGAGTGGCTTCGCCAGTTAAATTGGATTCATCGGCTGCGGTACGGCCATCAACAATCTCGGCATCGACCGGGAAGGCGTCGCCAGTGCGAATCCGTATTTGCTGGCCAGGCTGGAGGCGCTCGACTTCGATTTCCTGTTCGTTTCCCTCGTCATCAATCACAGTTGCCATTTTTGGCGCGGCATCGATCAATGAATTGATTTCATTACGGGTACGGTACAGGGCAAAATTCTCCAATGCGCCGGAGAAGGAAAACAGGAATAATAGCAGCGCCCCCTCGCCATACGCACCAATCGCACTGGCACCCACCGCCACAGCAATCATCAGGAAGTGGATGTCCAACTCGCCTTTGCGTAGCTTGGTGACAGCGTCGATCGCGGCATCCCAGCCACCGGCAATCATCGCCACAATATAAAGGCCGGTAGTGTGCCACTGCGGGACCATGTCAAAAAATGACAGGACAAAACCGGCCAAAGCCGCCACACCACAGATCCCCGCCTGCACCGCCAGCAACCGCCAGTCTTCTTCTTCATCCCCGCTAGTCAGTTCCGGCCACGGCATTTCGCGCCAGCGCCAGAATAGCGGACCCGATGGGCAGGTGCGCTTTTCGAGTAATGTTTCGGTCGGCAATTTCTTTATCTGGATATTGGCTTCCGTGGCCGGATCGGTGACCAGCGCCTGCTCGCCGAGGCTTTGATACTCTACATCAATGGCCGAAAGCGCCTCGGCCAAGTGGCGCTTGAGTTGCTCTTCATCGATTTCGCCGATGGTCGCCAAGGTCAGCTTGTCATGGATTTCATCCACCAGCACAGCCTGCACCCCTGCTTCCTTGCCAAGGAAAGTCTTGAGCCCATGCAGCTTGACGCTATCGCGAGCCTTACCATCACCAACTTCCATCCTAAATAAGCTACGCGCCGAGCTTACGAATAGCAACATGGATCAGCGATAAGGTCTTGCCATCCAGTAGATTAAGAATGAGATTCAGTTGCGTTAAGCGGCGTCTTTGGCACTTTCTGAAGGGGCTTGGTGGTTCCTTATGAACAACTTACGCAGAATACCGTAACGTGGAGCGAACAGGGCAGTGACCAGAAAGATGACACCGGCGACCACGGCCATCATGCCGGAGGTGCTGGTCGAGGTGAAGCCAAGCAGTGGTGGCAACACTAGAGCGGAGACATGACCGGCGATTGCAGAAAGTGCTGCCAGCACGGCCGCCAATAGGATCATGGCCGGCAGGCGGTCGGTGAGCAGATGGGCGGTAGCCGCCGGCACGATCAGCATGGCGATCACGATGATACTGCCAACGGCTTCGAAAGCGGCGACGGTGGTGATGGCAACGATTGCCATCAGTAAGTAGTGCATCAGGGTGGCATTGAAGCCGAGGGTGGTAGCCAGTGAGGGATCGAAGGCGGAGAGCTTCAGTTCCTTATAAAAGACCAGAATAAAAGCCAGGTTGAGCACAGCAACAGCACTTAGGGTAATTGCTGCACGCGGCACATCGATAACTAACGGTCCGGCCGCCAGTGTCACCTGATCGAGTGGGGTAAGTTCGATGGCTCCATACAGCACGCAGCCCGGATCCAGGTCGACGTGGTCGGCAGCACGAACGATCAGCAACAGACCGAGGGCAAACAGCGAGGTGAAGACAACGCCCATGGCTGCACCGCGGTCGACATTTCCGAACTTACTAATCCACTGGGTGAACAGGGCGGTAAGCAGACCGACCAGTGCGGCGCCGATAAACATGCCAACGCTGGCCCGGCTGCCGGTGATCAGGAAAGCGACTGCAAGTCCCGGCAGCACGGCGTGGCTGATCGCGTCGCCCATCATACTCATCTGGCGCAGGAACAGGAAGCATCCGGGCAGGGCGCAGGCCACCGCGGTAAGAATCCCGACCACCACGATCCAGCTATCCAGCGGCAGCCAGTTCACTGGGGCACCTCCTGTTCGTCAGGGTAGGGGATGTAGTGCGGGCTTTCCGGCATGGCAATGGCGGCGCGTCGTTCCTCGACCAGTGCCTGCTCCAACTCCTTTACCAAATCGCTGCCGACCACGTGCTCGACCGCATCGGCATCGCGATCAACATGCGACGGCGCGATGTCGGCATAGCGGATCAGGTACATTTCCCACAAGCGGTGGTTATGGGTTACCCGCTCGGCTTCGCGGAAGCCGGCTTCCGTCAGTTCGATCATTTCGTCCTCTGGGTGTACGACCAGATCATCGGCATGAGCGGAGCGCACCAGGCGGCGCAGCCGACGTGGTTTCCATGACCGCTGGCGCAGTACTTTCGGGAACGGGGCGACAGTTTGCTGCAGCGGTGTACCAAACTTCCGCGCGCGGCGTTCGAGGATTTCGTAGATAGCGCGTAGCACGTGCTGGCGACCGATCTTGCGGCGTAGCTGCCACTGGCGCAGCAGCAGGATTAGTACCCCGCGGGAGGTTCCGAATAACATACTGAAGAGGAAAAAAGCTGAGGTTGCAAGGACGATGATAGCACCGGCAGGCAAGCCGGTAGCCAGTGCACTGATGGACGAGCCCAACCAGCCGGAGAGCCCACCGATCAATGCCGCAACCGGCAACATGACTGCCAGGTTTTCAGTCCAGAAGCGGGCGGCGGCCGCCGGCGTAATCAGGAATGCAATAATCAAGATCAGCCCGACCGACTGCAGGCCGGCCACCGTGACCGCTGCGACCAATGACAGCAGCAGGACATCGAGCAAGCCGGTCGGCCAGCCGCTCGACCTGGCATAGCCGGCATCGAAGCATAGCAGTCGCAGTTCTTTGAATAAGGCGATCGCCAAAGCAACTGAAATTCCTGCGACTACCGCCAGAATCAAAAAATCGCCGGCTACCATCGAAGCGGCTTTACCATAGATGAACGACTCGAGCCCTGCAGCGCTGCCTTTGGGTGATTCCTGGACGAACGCGAGCAAGGCAACCCCGGCGCCAAAAAATACGCTAAGTACGATACCCATGGCGGCGTCATCTTTGATCCTCGTTTGCCGGGTAACGAATAGCATGACCAGAAAGCCGACCACACCGGTTAGGGCCGCGCCACCCAGCAGGATCGGAAGTTCCTTACCTGAACCACCGAAGGCGACACTGGCTAAAAAGGCCAGGGCGACCCCGGGCAGGCAGGCGTGGGACAGCGCATCACCCATCAGCGATCGTTTGCGCAGCAAGAGGTAACTGCCAATTAAGCCGCAGGCTACACCCAGCAGCGCCGTGCTCAAGACGACCAGCCGGGTATTGTAGTCGGCCAGTGTGGCAACCTGCCAGACTGCTTGCAGCAGGCTTTCGCCGGGGATGGTAGCGGCAGCCATTTGATTCATCGGCTAGAGTGCATTGCGCACCGCTTCGGCAGCGCCGGAGAGGGCGGTCAGTTTGCCGCCATAGGTGCGTTTCAAATTTTGTTGAGTAAAGACTTTGTCGGTGGGGCCGCTGGCGACGATGCGCATATTCAATAAGACCAGGTGGTCGAAGTATTCGGGCACGGTAGCCAGGTCGTGGTGGACCACGATGCAGGTACAACCCTTGAGTTTGAGCTCATCCAGTAAGTCGACAATCGCGCGCTCGGTCGCCGCATCAACGGCAGCAAATGGTTCGTCCATGAAGTACAGTTTGGCGTCCTGGGCCAGGGCGCGAGCCAGAAAGACCCGTTGCTGCTGGCCGCCGGAAAGGTGGCTGATCTGGCGCTTGGCCAGGTCTGCCAGCCCGACTTTTTCGAGGGCGTGCATGGCGCGTGCTTTGCAGCGTCGGTTGACCGGGCGGAACCAGCCCAGCATCCCGTAGGTGCCCATGGCGACCACATCCAGGGCACTGACCGGGAAGTCCCAGTCGACCGATTCGCGCTGCGGCACGTAGCCGACCAGCTTACGCTGTTGGGCGTATGGCTCACCGTAGATGCGTACTGCACCTGAACTGGTAGGGATCAGGTCGAGACAGGCCTT
>CAYUDZ010000028.1:18469-19129 GCA_964443575.1 uncultured Chthoniobacteraceae bacterium
TTTGGGAAGAAAGGATTTCCAGGTCGATATCCCAAATGACCGGTTTGTTATGGTATGCGACCGTCAGGTCATGGATCGACAGCGGTGAAGCGGGTGAGTGCTCGGAGGGAAGTTGCTCGTAACCCTGCTCGAATCCGGCGGGTGGCCGGTCGCCCATTCCTGCCTTGAGTGCGTCCGGCATCAGTCTGCTCCTTCCGCTTTGCCGAGTTGGCCGTTCATCCCACGCAGCGGAGCCTGGCCGCCCAGCGCACGGGTGATCGTAGTTACATTATGGTCGAGCATGCCAACGTAGGTGCCCTCGTAGGTGCCCGGTTCGCCCATGGCATCCGAGAACAACTCGCCGCCAATCGTAACCTGGTGCCCTTGAGCCTCAGCACCTTCGACCAGCGCCCTGATATTCTTATCGGCAACCGACGTTTCGACAAAAACGGCTGGAATGTTGTTGCTGACGAGAAAATCGATCAAGTCTTCGATGTCTTTGACCCCGGCTTCGCTTTCGGTGCTGATGCCCTGGATACCGCGCACCTGCAACCCATAGGCACGGCCCAGATAGTTGAACGCATCGTGGGCGGTTACCAGCACGCGTTGCTGCTCGGGGATGCTGGCAATTACCTGCCTGGCATAGTGATCCAGTCGCTCGAGCTCGGCGGTGTAGGCAGC
>CAYUDZ010000028.1:19139-22706 GCA_964443575.1 uncultured Chthoniobacteraceae bacterium
TTCGTGGTAGTAGGAAGCATTGTCCGGGTCAAAATCAGCCAGCGAGTTGGCAACCACAGCCACCGCGCGGATCCAGCCCTGGATGTCCATCCAGACATGCGGGTCATAGTGCTCGCTGGCATCGCTGATGACGTAGTCACCCTGCTCCAAAATAGTTTCGGTCACGGCGTGGACCGGCTTGCCATTGCGGGCAACCTTGACCAGCACATCTCCCATCTTGCCCTCCAGCATCAGCCCATTGTAAAAAATAATCTCAGCATCGTTGAGCGCTACCACATCGTTGCGCGTCGGCTTATACAAATGCGGATCAACGCCTTCGCCAATGATGCCGGTTACTTCCGCCCGCTCGCCTGCGACGTTGCGGACAATATCCGTTATCATGCCCACCGTGGTTGCTATCTTGATCGGCGCTTGCGTGCCTGCTGCGCTCCCGGGTTGTCGGTCGCATGCAGCCAGTGCCAGCAACATAACAGCAGTTGCCAGTATCATGCCCAATTTATGCATAGCGTTGAATATACAAGGCAGTAACTATGAATCGTCAAGAATATTATTTGAATAGTCAAAATAATTTCCTTGCCAACAGTTTTAGATAGCTTGTATTAAAGGGGTAAATCATGCCGAGTGACACGGTTGAGAATTATCTGAAGACGATTTACCTGCTGGGCGAGCAGGCTGGCGGGGCTGTGCCGCTGAGTGAATTGGCGCGCGAACTGGAGGTGACGCCCGGCACGGTGACAGTGATGGTGCAGCGGATGGACGAGGGCGACCAGCTGGTGGATTACCGCAAGCGTGAGGGGGTGGAACTAACTGCGACGGGCAAACGGGAAGCATTGAAGGTCTTGCGACGGCACCGCTTAGTTGAGTTGTTTCTGGTTGAGATTGTCGGACTGAGCTGGGAGCAAGTGCATGTTGAGGCGGAGCGCTTGGAGCATGCGATGTCCGAGCTGGTTATCGACCGGATTGCGGAGTTGCTGGGCCACCCGGAGTACGACCCCCATGGCACGCCGATCCCGGATGCCAACGGCGAGATGCCGGCGGCGGTGCGCATGCCTTTATCGGAGACTGAACCTGGCAGGCATGTGGTGGTTGATTTTGCTGATAACGGGGTGTCGTTCCGGGACTTTTGCGAAAAGCGTCAGCTCGGTCATGGTGCGAGCATCGAAGTGGTGGCATGTGATCCGCAGGCGGACGTGGTCAATGTTGCAACTGGTGGTGATGAGCATGCTCAGCAGCAGACATTGGGTGGTGCGGTAGCGTCGAAAATTTTGGTCCGACGGTTGCCATAGCGCCGGGAATGAAGCAACTTGCGAGTATGGCAACCGAAGATAGTACTCACATGGATCAATTATCGCCCGAAGATCTGGCGGAACTCGAACAGGCGCGGTGGCTGCTCGAGAACCCCGGGTTGGCGGCACGCTTCAGCGATTTGCTGGGTAAACCGATCGAGAGCGGCTTGAAGCGGCTGCCTGCTGACTGGCATGCCAAAATTGGTGATATAACCCAAGCAGCGCTGAGCAAGACGCTGGATGCGGCCGTTTTTTCACTGGGCAATACAGGCAAGGAGTTGAAACCGGCCCGCGGGATGCATAATGCGATGGCTGCTGCCTCCGGTGCGCTGGGGGGCGCCTTCGGCCTGGCATCGGTGGCTATCGAATTGCCTGTTTCGACCACCCTGATCATGCGCGGAGTGGCACGGATTGCCCGCGAACAAGGTGAAGACTTGAAACGCATCGAGACCCGGTTGGCGTGCTTGAGTGTGCTGGCATTGGGTAGTAACTCGACGCAGGATGATGCCGCCGACGCCGGCTATTGGGCGGTGCGCGGGTTACTGGCCAAATCGGTATCCGATGCGGCGGCATTTGTTGCTCGCAAAGGGGTGGCATCGAGTGGGGCACCGCCGCTGGTGCGTTTGATTACGACCATCGCAGCGCGCTTCCAGGTAAGGGTGACCCAACAGGTTGCCGCCAAGGCCGTGCCGGTGATCGGTGCGGTGGCAGGTGGCGCGATCAACCTCGCCTTTGCCGATCACTTCCAGAATATGGCGCGCGCCCACTTCACGATTCGTCGGCTAGAGCGGAAGTATGGCGAAGAACTTATCCGCGCGAGCTATGAACGAGCTAAGAAAAACTGATCCGACTTTTCTGCGGTAGGGATAGCTTAAGAGCGTGAAAAATACATGCCTTAAATTCTCTGCCCCATATATCCTTCTGCCATCAAACTCACCTGCCAAAAAGACCGACCAAGGAACGGAAAAAAATCTTAATGGACTCAGAGGCTATATTTATTGAGAAGTGGGGATTTTCTTTGTATGACCCAACTCCCTATTGGGATGTAATTGTCAGGAGATACAAGGGAACAGAGGTTTTCTGGCGGTATAATACAACTTCCAAAACGGTATAAACAAATAGTAAAGACCGATTGAATATATCTTTATACTCGGTATTTATCGTGGTAATGATAAGCTGTGAATACAAAAATTTGACATAGCTGATGCTCAGGCCCGGCTGCCAAAACTGGTGCGAAAAAACGAGACTATTACGCTGCGCGAGCATGACGAGACTGTAGCCTACCTCGTACCAAAAGAACGCATGGAAGCGTTGCTGAAGACTATGGAGATTACGGCAAACCCTGCAGCTATGGACGCAATACGACGTGACCAATCTGGAATCGGGAGCTACGTACCGCTCTCGGTGCTCGATGAAGATTAAAGTCGAACTCGACTAGCAAGTTGCTGACTTTGTGCGCGCCT
This sequence comes from uncultured Chthoniobacteraceae bacterium, assembly GCA_964443575.1. Classification (GTDB taxonomy): domain Bacteria; phylum Verrucomicrobiota; class Verrucomicrobiia; order Chthoniobacterales; family CAKUMP01; genus CAYUDZ01. The sequence goes on from CAYUDZ010000028.1 coordinate 21,889, forward strand.
TAGCGCCGCAACCGCGTAAAACGAAACGGATTTGTGCAGAATTTAAGAAACCTTAAAGAGCGAGGTAAAAAAATTAAAGAAATTCCATTTACTTCCAAGGAGGTCAAATTCAAGTGTGCTAAGAGAGCAATGCCTTAATATGAATAGTATTTTACTATTATTCACAGTCATTTTCTGCTCCTACCTGGTCGAACCAACTCTTCTTGCTGGCATATGCATTAAGATCAACAGCGACCTGCCAACCTTTTAAATATTGTCAACACGATCCTTCCAGTACATAGGCTTTCTTTTCAAATGAGCAACAGCAACAATGAGTATTTCATCTACACGGATTTGATAGATTAACCCATATGGAAATACTTCTGTGCGACAGCGACGTGTTTGTACAGATAGCAAACTCCAGGCAGTTGGAAATTTTTTGATTCTATCTTCGGTTTTTGTAATTTCATACAGAAACCGGGCTCCTAATCCAAATTCTGCTTCTTCATAAAATGTAGCTGCTGCGCGTAATTCCTCAGAAGCAGGATGGAGATACTTCAGTCGCATACCCCAAGGTGCTTTTCGATTGACCGGTGTACCATTTCTGAATCGTGGGCGTTGATTTCGCCGCGTTCATATGCACTGATTCGATCCTCCACCTCTTTACGCCAGGCATCATCAAGTTCTTGCTGATTAGGTGCATCAAGACTGGCAAGCAGTTTCTCAGCTAGTCGCAGACGATCCATCGAAGGGATCTGCATGGCCTCGGACTCAAGCTTCTCAATTGTCATTGTTTAACTATTCCTTTTTTTGAAGTATTTTCAATATTTTTAACCAGA
>CAYUDZ010000029.1:0-22416 GCA_964443575.1 uncultured Chthoniobacteraceae bacterium
CGAGATAGCTTTGAAGGATTTCACGGGCTGCCGCCTGATCGATAATCGGGCGTGCTTGCTTGGCCGACTTACCTGCCTGCCGCAATGCCTCGGCGGCTGCCACGGTGGTTAAACTTTCATCCTGGAAAACGATTACCAGGCTCGGGCAGTAGTGTTGTAGTTTTTTGGCGAATTGGCGGACTGTCCGTGCAGCTGAACCCTCCTCCCCGTCGATTGTCAGGGGTAGCCCGACCACAGCGGTTCGGGCGTTATTGGCAGCCAGGTAATCGGCGGTGATCTTGGCCGGCTCCTTACCCTTGACGTTCAGGGTGGTGCGTGGGTGTGCCAGCATCCCGAGATCATCGGCTGCCGCGATCCCGACGCGTGCATGACCGAAGTCAACCCCGAACAAGCCTTGGGTCATTGCAGATCGCCGGGGATGTGCTTCACCAGCGCTTTGATTTTTTCGGCCTTGGCAACATCGCAGACCAGTATGGCATCCGAAGTTTCGACGATAATCAGATCGCGCACCCCTAGCAGCCCGACATGGAGTTTGTTTTGGGAAAAGACAACGTTGTCATTAGAATCGAGCACAGTGAGCGTGGTATTGGAAGAATTTCCCCCATCATCCTTATCCAAGTAATGTGACACGGCAATCCAGGTGCCTACATCATCCCAGTCAAATGTGGCTTCAACCACCAGCACGCGGGCCGCTTTCTCCATGATCGCGTAATCGATGGATATCTTTGGCAGACTGGGAAAAAACTCCGCCAGAGTGGCGTCGAAATCACTGCTCTCGTGGGCGCGCGAGACAAAACAGGCGATCTCTTTAGCGTGCCTGTTGAACTCGGTGATAATCGAGTCGACCTGCCAGATAAACATCCCGGCATTCCAGCGGAAATTCTCCTGCTGCAGGAATTTTTCGGCCAGCTCGCTATCAGGTTTTTCACGAAATGTATTTACTTCCATTACCGTGGCATCCGTCACACCCGTGACAGCCACCTTATCACCGGTCTCAATGTACCCAAAGCTGGGGCAAGCCCACGACGGTTTGATACCAATAGTGACCAGGTCACCCGACTGCTCGGCAGCCAGTTGGGCAGCCCTTAGTGTTGACTGGAAACTCTTCTTATCCTGGATCAGGTGATCAGCCGGCAGGACCGCCATTGTGGCCTGCGGGTCACGAATGCTGATCCAGGCAGCACCCAAAGCAATTGCTGCAGCGGTGTCGCGCTTGTCGGGCTCGGCGATTATATTTTCCTGCGGCAGCTCGCGGCAAAGATCACGCACGGCTTGCTCCTGGATATGGTTGGTCAGGATGAGGATATGATCTTTGGGGACCAACCCGTCAAGCCTGGCGACCGTATCGCCCAGCAGTGTGCCGTCGGAGAGTAATTGCAGCAATTGTTTCGGGCGAGTACTCCTACTTAATGGCCAGAAGCGTTCGCCACTGCCACCGGCAAGTATCAGTACATAGAGGTCGTTTTTCATTTTTTTGAAACCCTTGAGTTTGACATCTTTATCCGCAATGCTATGACTGCAAGATTGATTTAACTGCCGGCAGCGTGCAGTATCGAGAAGAATTTTAACAGATTAGCGATTGTAGCAGATATGCCTAGTGAGAAAAATAAATGCCAAGGGGAAGCGATTACCTGCGGGCTGTTCGTAGCAGCCCATGCACTAATCGGTATGGGTGCCGGATTACTGCTGGCTGAACGCGTCGAGGGACGGCAGCGCCAGATTGCAGGTTTGGCGGTGCTGGGGGTAGGAGCTGTAGCTGCTGCACCTTTACTGGTTGAAATAGTGATCCGTAAGCTCCACTCGGCCGAGACTTCGCGCAACCAAAGGCGACGCTTGCGCTCCATTCGTGAAGGCGAGGGGTTTAACCACGAGACCGGCGGAATCTAACCGCCAGCAATCATCAATTAATTTGCCTTAGCAGACTGTTGAAAAACCGTGGGAGGCCGCGCGTTGAGCGTGATGGGGGCGAAGGTGAGGAACCGAGCGACGAGCATCCCTGCTTCCGGCTGTAAGGAGCGAGTGACAAAGCCTACGCCCCTATCCCGCTGGCGCCCGGAGGGTTGCGTCGTATTGGACGGTGAGCTTCGTTGTTCCTCAGTCATCCCGAAAGCTTTCGGGACTCCTTCGTCAGCGCCTTGCTCACCGGGCCAATACGAGCGGCAACGCGACCCGCACGGCTATTTCAACAGTCTGTTAGGATCTCTTCACCAGATGCCTATCTGGCTAATCACGCAGGTATTCCATAAACATCTTAACCTGTCGTTGCTGGTATAAGTCACGGCAAACGTGGAAGTTTGCCCACCATACGAGCTTCATCGGAACGTTGATCCGAGCCGAATTGGCAGATAAGCAGATCCAACGGAACGTTGGTCAGCCTAATTTCGTCCAGGCGCCTTCGTTTTTACTGGACGCGACAGCGGCCTCGATGAATTGCAATCCGATACGGCCGTCGGCGACGTTGGCGTATTTACTGCCATCGCACGACCATTTTTCACCGGCCTTGAATTTACGCACATCCTTTTCAAACTCGCGGTGGAGGCGGGCGTAGGCGTCATGGAACGCTTCAACGTGGCCGAATGGGATGGTGGGTTCATCCAGCAACCATTGCGGCATATCCTTGAGAAAGCCGTCATCATTGGCGACGGCGCCACGGAAGTAGGTACGGTCGGGCTGATCGGGCAGGCAGACAGTGACCGCTTCGGCGTCTTCCTGGCGCCAGCGCAGCAGTCCCTTGGTGCCGGCGATCACGACGCCGAGGTCGTTTTTGTGGCCGGTGCAAATCTGCGACGCGCGTACCAGGCATTTGCCACCGTTGGAGAGGTGGCCGTAGACCGTAAAGTGGTCATCGATCGGGCGTCCCGGCACCATGCACTCGAGGTGGGCGCTGACTTTTTCAATTTCCAGGCCAGTTACAAAGCGGAGTTGCATGAAGGCATGGATACCGATATCGCCACCGCAGCCGGAGGCACCTGCCCGCTTAGGGTCGGTGCGCCAGGAAGCCTGCATCTGGCCGGTATCCTCAAGCTTGGTTGCCAGCCATCCCTGTAAGTAGTAAGAGTCGACCCAGCGAACGTCACCGAGGTGACCGCTCTGTATTAACCAGCGGCTGAACCAGCTGGACCAGTGACCAAGGTAGGTGTGGGCAACAGCGAATGGCAGGTTCTTCTCTTTCACCTTGGCCTCGATCTGCAGAGCCTGGTCGAGATCTACGGTAAGGGGTTTTTCACACATCACCGGGATGCCGGCATCCAGTGCTTTCATGACCGGATCAAAGTGGACGAAATTGGGTGTGACAACCAGGATGTAGTCGAGGCGTTCCTCTTCTGGCAGGCTGGCCTGGGCCGCGATCATTTCATCGTAATTCGGATAGCCCTTGACCGGATATGGCCAGGCCTCCGCCTCTTTCATGGCGACTTCCGGCTCCGGATGCAAGGCAACGGAATGGACCCGGCGGGTGCCGTCAAAGTGGATTGCTTTCTGATGAGGGTTAGCGATGAAGGCGCCTCCGCCTCCGCCAACCATGCCTACTTTCAGGGGTTGTGGTGATGACATAGATTATTAGTTGTTCGTTAGTTGTGGGGGTTGTTTATTTTTCAAATGCGGAGTCGAAGACGACATCCGATGACGGGAAGTCGCTGTCGCGGACAAATTCGCAGGCTTCCTCGGCGCCATGGAACCGGTCCATGCGAGCATCTTCCCATTCGACTGACAGCGGTCCATTGTAGCGAATATCATTCAGAGCCACGATTACCTGCTCGAAATCAATGTCACCATGGCCCAATGAGCGGAAATCCCAGAACCGTGAGGTGTCGCCAAAGTCTGTATGGCCGCCGAAAACGCCAACGGTGCCATCACCTTTGTCCCACCAGGCATCTTTCATATGGACATGGTAAATGCGGTCAGCGAATTGGTAGATGAACTTGACGTAATCTACCCCCTGGTAGCCGAGGTGGGAGGGGTCGTAGTTGAAGCCAAACCGCGGATGGTTATCAACGGCTGCCAACGCGCGCGCGGCCGTAGCGATATCGAAGGCAATTTCAGTAGGGTGTACCTCGAGGCCGAAGTTTACGTTCTCACTATCGAATACATCAAGGATCGGTTTCCAGCGTTTGGCAAAGTCGGCAAAGCCGCGGTCGAGGAATGCCTGATCGGTCGGCGGAAATGCATACAAGGCATGCCAGATACTGGATCCGGTAAAGCCATTGACTACCGCTGCGAAGTGATCGTCGCGGTGGCCAGTAGGCATTGCATTGAAGAACTTGCGGCAGGCACGTGCGGAGTTTGCCATTTCCTCTGCGGCGCGCTGGCGCACGCCTTCCGGATCACCGTCCCCCCAGACATATGGCGGAAGTATGGCCTGGTGGCGTTCATCGATCGGGTCACATACGGCCTGGCCCACCAAGTGGTTGGATATGCTGAAGCAGGTCAGCTTATTCGCGGCCAGCAACTCCCAAACAGAATTAACATAACTATCGTCCGCGAGCGCCTGCTGGACATCGAAGTGGTCGCCCCAGCATGCTAATTCGACGCCGTCGTAGCCCATTGCTGCTACCTTTGGCAAGAGTTCTGCGGCGGGAATATCGGCCCATTGTCCGGTAAATAATGTGACTGGTCTGCTCATATTTTTTTTGGGATAGTTAGAGTTGAGGGTACTTGAAATGCGAAAGGGCATAATATAACCATGCGGTGCGGATGCAATAAAGAATGCTTACCAGTTGCAGATTGTTGAGTATTTTCATTTGACGCGTCGGCACTTTGCAGGAAGACTCTCCGCTCCCTTATGCGACACACAATATCAGTGAAAGTTGAAAATAAGTTCGGCGTGCTGGCCAGGATAGCCGGCATGTTCAGCGGACGTGGGTTCAATATTGATACCTTAAACGTTGGGCCGACAATGGATGATAGTGCATCACGGATGACCATAGTTGTACGTGGTGACGACAGGGTGCTTGATCAGGTGGTCAAGCAATTACAAAAGCTGGTAGATGTGATCACAGTGACAGACTTCCGCGAGGATGAGTATATCGATCGTGAGCTGGTGTTGATGCGGGTGAAGGCCGACTCCAAGTCACGTCCCGAAGTAATGCAGATCTGTGATATATTTCGCGCCAAGATCGTCGATGTACAGCATGACAAGCTGGGGATAGAAGTCACCGGCAATAGAGGGAAGATCGAGAAATTCCTCGAATTAATGAAGAAGTTCGAGGTCTCAGAGTTGACGCGAACCGGGCAAGTGGCGCTGGCGCGGAGCCAGTCGATGTGAGCGGTGCGTCGCCAAGTAATTAGAACAAAAAATCTTAATAGGAATAAGAAAATGGCAGCAAAGATATATACAGACAAGGATGCAACTCTTGACCCCTTGAAGGGCAAGACGGTTGCCGTCATCGGCTTTGGTTCACAGGGGCATGCACATGCCCTGAACCTGAAAGAGAGCGGGATCAAAGTAATCATCGGGCTGTACCCAAAAAGCAAATCGCGGGATACCGCCAAGAAGCATGGGTTCAAGGTATACGACACGGCGGAGGCGGTGACCCTGTCGGATGTGATTTTTGTCGCGGTGCCCGACTTGCGGATCGCCAAAGTTTATGAAAAGGACATTAAACCGAATTTAGAGAAAGGCAAAACCCTATTGTTTAGCCATGGCTTTGCCATCCATTACAAGACGGTCGTGCCGCCCAAGGATATCAATGTCATCATGGTAGCACCCAAGGGACCCGGCCACATTGTCCGCCGGCAGTTCCTTGAAGGAAAGGGTGTACCTGCATTGATCGCCGTGCACCAGGACCCTTCCAAAAATTCCAAAAAAGTGGCATTGGCGTGGGCTAAAGGGATTGGCTCGACCCGTGGTGGTGTATTTCAGACTACTTTTAAGGAAGAAACTGAAACCGACCTCTTTGGTGAGCAGGCGGTACTGTGTGGCGGTGTCAGTGCATTGATCCAGAATGGTTATGAAACCCTGGTTGAAGCGGGATACCAGCCGGAAATGGCTTACTTTGAAGTACTGCATGAGTTGAAGTTGATCGTCGACCTGATTAACGAGTCCGGGATCAGCGGCATGCGCTTCTCGATCTCGGAAACCGCAAAATACGGTGATGTGACGCGTGGGCCGAAGGTGATTGATGCCTCTGCCAAGCGTCGTATGAAAGCTGTGCTCAAGGAGATCCAGAATGGCAAGTTTGCCAAAGAATGGATTGCCGAAGCTGATAGCGGCATGAAGAATTACAAGGCATTACTCAAAGAAGGTGCGGCGCACCCGATCGAGAAAGTAGGTACGCGCTTGCGTCGCCTGATGCCTTGGATTGGCAGCAAAAAGATCACTGGCGCCCAGGCAGATTACTAGTAAAACCTGATGGCTGGTATCGCGGATTTGGTATTTTACCGGATCTGGCTATATTAGCACAGAGAATTTATTGCCCTGGGGATCGGCTGATGTCAGCAGGATTGAGCAGACGATAATCCCGGCGATTCGCACCAGGGCAACAACAACCCCAATGGAGTGAAACGATGAGAAACACAACAGCACGCCGCCCGCGTAGAGGCGGCAGTAGAAGAAGCGGACGTCGCGGCAGTGGCCGCCAGCCGGCACCTAAGAAAACACTATGGCAGAAAATCCTGGCATTCTTCAGCGGCAAAGACCAACAGAAAAACAGCGGCAGACGAAGCAACAGGAAGCAGGGAAGTACACGTAGGCAAAATGGTGGGCCGCGCGGCCAACAGCGGGTCCAACCGGAGCCGGTTGAGGTGAATTCATCCCGACTGTATGTTGGCAACCTGTCCTATGATGCCACCGAGAGTGATTTATTTGAGTTATTCAATGGTGTAGGACGAGTGCAGAATGCGGAGGTTGTCACCCATCGCCGCAGCCAGCGATCGAAAGGATTTGCTTTCGTTGAAATGCAATCGATCGACGAGGCCAAGCGTGCCGTCGATGTCCTGCATGACCAGGACTTTCTCGGGCGCAAGCTAGTGGTCAGCGGTGCCAAGAATGACCCTGCCAAAGCAGCCTGATTACCGGCAGCGCGTTTAGCGCCCAATCGAAGCGGGTAATCTAGCTAATTTAGGCAAACATGAATCTCGAGCAATGCCTGGTCATTGCCGGGCCGACTGGTACCGGTAAATCTCAGGTTGCCGTCGAGTTGGCGGAGCAGCTGTGCAGAGCAGAGATCGTCAATATCGATGCATATCAAGTTTACCGTGGCCTGGAGGTGCTCACCGCAGCTCCTGACAGTGAACTGAGGTCGCGTGTACCGCATCACCTGGTTGCTTGTGCCGAACTTAGCACCGAGATGGATGCTGCCAGCTACGCCCGGTTGGCCCGCGATGTGATCCGGCAGGTAACCGAGCATGGCCACACCGCGATAGTAGTTGGCGGTTCAGGGCTTTACCTGAGCGCTGTGTTTGGAGCGGTGAGCGAGATGCCGGCTGCAGACGCTACCACACGCGAGCACCTGGAAGAGAAGTCGACGACAGATTTGCTGGTTATGCTCGACAGGCTTGACCCTGTGGCAGGGCAAAAAATTGACCGCAAGAACAGGCGTCGGGTTGTGAGGGCAGTTGAGGTGTGTTTGCTTAGCGGGCAACCGTACTCGAGCATGCGCAGTGACTGGTCGGAGGGGGTAAGCGCGTGCTCGCAGGGCTACCCGCCAGCAGTGTTATTGTGCCGACCCCGAGAAGAGTTGCTGGCACGGATTGCCAAGCGTACCAGGGAGATGCTGGAATCCGGTGCGATTGCAGAAGTCAGGCAGGCTGGCGCGGCCGGATCCACAGCATCACAAGCGCTCGGGGTGAAAGAAATCCGGCAGTACCTGGCGGGTGCCACAAATTTGGATGGTTGCTATGAAAAGTTGCTGGCAGCCACCCGGCAGTATGCCAAACGCCAGCTCACGTGGTTCCGCAATCGGACAGACTTTCCCGAGATTGATATTGCAGGTATGAGTGCGTCGGAAGCTGCAAGTGCAGTGATCCGGTCACTCGGACTCAATAAATCGTCTCTTGAGGAATAAGCAGTCCGGTATACCAAGCCAATAGTTGTGGCCCGCAGAACAGCCAGAGCAAGGCACCGAGAGCCAGGTATGGACCGAAAGGGATCTTGGCTGACCATTCACGGTGTCTCAGCAGGATTGCAGTAATGCCAAAGATGGCCCCGACAATTGACGCGGCGAAGATGGTAAAAAAGACTGCCTGCCAGCCAAGAAAGGCACCGATGGCAGCAATAAATTTAACATCTCCGAAGCCCATCGCCTCGCGCGGGATGATAATGGCCGTGGCGACACCCGTAATTCGATCAGTTTCATTCAATAGCACTGGAGGTTCCTCGCTGGCCAGCTTGTCATAGTTGAAGCGCAGGCTTTTATTAGCTGCCGGATGCCCGTCGATAGTAGCAGGGATCGTTGCCTCGATAACCAATTCATCGTTTGGGCGGGAAAATAATTCTGACCAGGTGAGTTGCTCGTCGCCGAGCTTGAGGCTGGCCTCCTCGCCGTCGCGCAGCCATTCAAACTGTTCTTCTTCATCAAATGCGATGCGCTTTTTTCCGAACAGAATTTTACCACCCTCGACGACGCCCCAGAGTGTGAAATATCCCACTGCCGCTCCTAACAGAGAAAGTAACACTGCAATGACTCGGTAATCAGTATCCATTAAGACAGGGAACAGCGCACTGCAGATGATCCCTGTAATCACGCCGCCCCAGGTAATTTCGTCGGGAATGATGAAATGTTCGAAGTCGATAAATGTTGCAGTGACCAGTAGGCCCGCCAGGATCATGTAGGCGAGTGCCTCGGGTTTCGGATAGGCCAGCCACACCGCAAGAAATAATACAGCAGTCAGCAGTTCCACCAAAAAGTACCTGAAAGGTATCGGCGCGCCGCAGAATTTGCAACGGCCACGCAGGGCGAGCCAGCTAAAAAGCGGGATGTTCAAGTACCAGGGAATCGTCGTATTGCAATGCGGGCAGAATGACCGCTGCGGTTGGGATATTTTCAACCCGCGAGGCATACGGTAGATACAGACGTTCAGAAACGATCCTACGACAGCTCCTAGGACGAAGGCAAATACAGTGAATAGGAAGACCAGATCCTGGAAGTACGAGGTATCTGGCATAAGCGGGTTTTAGGGAAGGCGTTCCGTAGCCGGCAGGCCGTAAGTTGTAAGCAGCTCGTCGTTGGTGCGTTGCATCTCGGTAGCATCTAGGAAAATCATGCGCGGGGCATCCTCAAACTCAATCTTGTGAAATTTGCGATCTGGCATTTCCAATGCTGACTTGAGATCCACCAAGCTGTTGATCTGGCGATCGTTGACCTTGGTGACTACCAGGTCTTTGAGGCCTTTGTACCCAAGCATCGGTTGGGTCGGCAAGACTTGGCTGAGGAAAACAATGCGGCGATTATTCTCCTCGAAAAGCATGCTCTGATAGCGGTCGTAGTAAACCAGCTTGGCATTAGCCTGCTGACTCCATGAATTGCCCCATCCCTTTAAATATTGCCGTGATAGCTCAAGGAAAACCAGGCCACCGGCAATCAGGAAGGATGGTGCCTCATCGATAACGTAGGGAGGGCTTACATAGCTTTCCGGCGGCTGAGTTTCCAGCACCATATCGACGGTGATTTCCTTGTCATCCCGCAGCAACTTGAGAGCTAAGCTATCACCCGCCTGGGCGTGCAGGCTGATGAGGTTGGCAAGTGCCAGCTTACCGTAGTCGGGGTCCTGGTAATTACCATCGCGGTCGATTGCCTGGCCGTCGATGGCCAGTAAAATATCTCCTTCCCTGACGCCGGCTTTGGCACCGGCCCGGTTGGCCTGCACTTCATTGATGTAAACGCCTCCTTGCTCGTCATCGAGAGCAACGTACTTGCGCAGTTGAGGATCACGGGTAGGCGAATAAATGAGACCTGCTTTCGGGAAACCAGCGTAGTCGCCATCGTCGACATCCTTGAGAAAGTGCCGGATCACATCAATCGGTATCGCACCCATATTCTGGGCACGTGAATTATAGCGCATGACCACACCGGCAAGCTTACCCTGCTTGGTGAGCGGGATGGTAAAGCTGCCATCCCGGCTTTGTAGGGCACTGGTGAGCTGGTAGAGCAACAGCATGATGTCGCGTTGCGGGTAGGGTTGGAGCTGGACTGAGGTCAGCAATGCTTCGGTTTTGAGGATTGAACCGTTTGGCTCCAACTGCCAAGCCTCAAGGCGATCACCAATTTGTGCCTTATCGGTCATCTCAAAGGTGCTGAAGTCGGCCAGGAACTCCGGGTCTTGTGGCGCCAGCAGGGCGAGGTTTGCGGAGTAATCGACAGCCACCACCGAGGCAGCCTCCTTTTCACCTCCATCCGGCTTTTCCAACTCGATGAAACTGTGGTTGGCTACCAGTTCGGCACTGACCAGCAAGCGGTTATCCGGTAAAATGGCAGCGATCCCGCTACGGGTGCCCGGGTTTTCCTTGTTCCAAGGCCTGATGAAATCGTATTGCTGGTGGGTGACATTGACCCGGACTATCGGCTCATGGTGGTTATTTTCAACTGCGGCATCTTTGCTGGCAGAGGCGGCTGCAAGCAACTGCTGGGGGGCGGTAAGCCCAAGTAACAATATGCAGAATACGACCCAGCCTGGTAAGATTGTTATGTAACTATTCTTCATCTAAATTTCTTGTTTCAGCGACATTGTAACGTTGCACGATTCGGGGCATAGCTTCGGTAACATCTTCATCTGAAAGTACCAGCGGGCGACTGTTGCCATGCAGCTTTAGCACATGAAAATCGACTTTTTGGTCCAATGCTGCAGCAGCATCAGCCAGTGAGCGGATTTTTTTGCCATTAATCGATTCCACGATGCCCGGGGCGTAGTCGGCAATGTAGGTATTCACCGGGTCATTCAGCACCGTGGTCAAGATTACCAGCTCCGGGTTGTCGACATAGATTTCATCGGTGATGAAGCGATTGAAGTAATAGTTGATGCGCAGATCAGTGAAGCGGCGGGCAGATAGCAGGTTGCGCGACATTGGTTGCAGGAGCAAGCCACCGAACATGATATAGCGTGGTTTAATATCATAGCGGCGGGCTAACATCCGGAGCGCATTGGTAGATTTGAGTTTGGGCGAGACCTCGATGACCTCTTGCTGGCGGAGTAATTTAAATGTGACCATGTCACCGAGAAATTTTCGCTCAACGATCTCGGACATTTCTACCAACTCACCATCGATTCGCACCATTCCGTCTTTGGCGATCGGTAGACTATCGATCTCGAGCAGGACGTCACCGGTTTGCAGGAAGCCGTCGCAGGAACCTTGCGGTAGTACATGGCTAACCATGATGCCCTGATTGGCGAATTGATCATCGATGCCCAATGCTTTCCGATGCGCCGGGTTGATCAGATTGAAGGTATTGATGGATAAATCGACATAGCGATCGTACTGGCCATCTTCGACGTCCTTAAGGAAGCGCTTAATCACCGGGGTGGGAATCATGTAGCCGACATTCTGGGCGACATCACCGGAATAACCCTGAAAGGCTACGCCCACCACTTTGTTATTGGCGAGCACCGGCCCACCACTATTGCCGGGATTAATAGCAGCATCGATTTGAATCGTCAGGTGTGAGTCGACAGCCGAGTGTGAATAAGGCTGAAAATCAATGCGTGAGACCACGCCACGGGTAACGGATAAGCGGTCGCCACCAATCGGGTAACCGTACGCAGAGACTGTCGACTCCAGCGGCGGGATCCCGCCAAACTCCAGCGCTGTGGTATTATTAAAAAATGACTCATCGGCTGGTTTTACCAGGGCAAGATCACAGTCGTGTGCTATGTGGACTACAGTTGCTGGATAGCTATTGGGATCATCTTCTTTTTCCAGAGTGATGAAGCGTGCGTTACTGACCACATGCGCGTTGGTCATCACCATATTATTCTCGACAACAAAGCCGGCACCCCTGCCCGAGCTGGTTGTTCCTGAGATCCAGGGGGTCAAGAAGTTTGGGGACTGCGAAGTAACGGAAACCTTAACCAGGCTGTCCCTGATTTGTTCTACTTGGTTGGTTTCTGCCAGCAGCTGACCGCCTAGCGATAACCAAATGGTCATTAGGGATACAAGTTTGTGCATTACTCGTCGCATTTATATGAAAATTATTTTTGAATACCAGCAAATTGGCCGCTTATGTTGCAGGGGTCGAATTTTTCAGGAATTCAGGCTCAAGCCGGGGCAGCTTATCAGGATGCCACGGATTGTCCAGATAGTTGCTTTGCCGAATATCTGCCTCCTGCGTACCGCAGAGCTCGATAACAGGTGGAATGTAGAGTTCCTGGTAGGCAGGGCTGTACGAAGCCAGGTAGCTGGCAGCAGAATGGAACAACCTGGCAGCAGGGCGCATGCGGTTGCGGTGTTTTGGGTGTTGCGGGAAGGTGAAGTTTTTTTTCAAGTGGACGTATGCGCCGGCCAGTTGGATCAGCGCTTTGTAATACAGGTATTCGCGCCCTTGGGACCTTAACCAAATGTGTTCCAAAATATCGTGAGCTTCGTAGTAATCGCCGAGATTAAAGCAATGGAAGTAGGCACAGTAACATGGATGCAAGCCATCTACCTGTGGCACTCGCAAGCTGGCCAAATAATCTTCTACCCGATCAAATTTCGACATGCTTTATGTATTTATCAAAGAAAAGGGCGACGCCCTAATTTACTAGGACGCCGCCCCCACTCACCAACCATTAAATATTACGCTACGACTTCCAAGTCGGGTGCCGGTTTTTCTTTTTTATCCAAAGCTTTTCTCAATTTCAATAGTGCAATATTCTGCAATTGACGAATTCTTTCGCGAGTAACACCAAATTTACGACCAACTTCTTCCAGTGTCCGTGAGCGACCGCCGTCCAACCCGAAGCGTGCTGTCAGTATTTTTTTCTCACGCTCATCGAGAACATCCATAAGTCCATCTATCTCATTGAGCAAATTTTTCTCACGCAACATCTCGAATGGCGTATCGGCTGACTCATCACCCACAATCTCACTGAATTCTGTCGAGTCATCTTCGCTGATAGGGGCATCTAATGAGGCCGGGCGAATCGCCACAGTTTTTAGCTGCGTCACCTTGGATGCGGAAATACCGATTTCGTCTGCCAGCTCGTGATCCGTCGGCTCGCGGCCCAGTTCCTCGCTCATTTGCATCGATACTCTTCGCATCTTGGCGATCTTGTCGACCAGATGTACTGGCAGCCGGATTGTTTTACTCTGGTTGGCTAGAGCACGTTTGATGGATTGTTTGATCCACCATGCTGCGTAGGTGCTTAATTTTCCACCCTTGGCCGGGTCAAACCTTTCTACAGCCTTCATCAGGCCGATATTGCCCTCAGATATAAGGTCGAGTAGAGGCAGGCCCAAATTAGCGTAATCATGAGCAATTTTAACGACCAAACGAAGATTTGACCTGATCATCAGCGAAGTTGCTTCTCTGTCACCCTGCTTGATTCGCGCAGCAAGCTCAATTTCCTGCTGCGGGGTCAACAGCGGAATCTGACCAATCTCGCGCAAATAAACTTTCATTCCTGAATCACTGTGTTCGATAGACATAATACTTTCTCCTCCTTACTTTTAACGCATATTTCGTGCTAATCGGTTGCTTTAAAGTGATTCAATTGTAATTATTGTAATACGTTGTTATTTCGTCGATAAAGCTATTTTATTAACACTGTTAACTAATAAGACGATTAACTAAGTGGTTTTGTTCAAAAAAAGTTAGCATAATTTATAAAAAATGTCTTCTATATGCATTAACATAGTCAATACAATGTATATTATCAAGCTTTTTTTATTGATGGATTGGCTTGCTAGGGTAAAAGACTTTGGCAGATTGGAAGAATATGAATGAGAGGCCTAAGATGGAGCAGGTCGAGAAAGATCTCTCTTTTCTACCAGGGCATCAATTAATGCGAGCAGTGACCGTCCTGCTGATTGCAGGTGTTATTGTTGTGGTCATTGTGTCGCTCGGTTTACCCGTTTACCGAACAGTAAAATTGAATCGGCTGGTGAGTGATGCACAGGGATTTGCCGAGCGAGGTGATAATTCACGGGCTGTGTTGGCGGCGCAAACTGCGTTATTATTGGATGAAGACAATATTCCGGCGCTGGAAATTCTGGCAGATGCAGCAGAGCAGAGCAAATCGCCATTCGCGCTGCAGATTCGTCGTCGGATTAGTCAACTCAAGCCGCAAGGCAGTGCCCAGTTGCTGGCCTTGGCTAAGGCTGAGGTGTCTGCCAATGAGAGTGCCGCCGCTTTGCGAACGCTGGCAGCCATCCAGGAGGACAGCCGTGATAACAAAGAGTATTGGAAGCTGCTAAGTGCGGCCCATTTGGCACAAGGTCAGATGGAACCTGCGATTGCGGCGGCGGAGGAAGCCTATCAACTGGCCGGCTCGGGTTCGCCTGAGGCATTGCAATTGGCAGTAGCCTTGCTGCATCAGTCATCGGCGGAATCTGCCGGCAGGCTAAACGAGCTTATCAGGGATATCTGGGATAATGATGAGTTACGCCTGCAGATGTCACGCATGCTGGTAGAAGTGGCGCGGCGTAATGGAGATAGCGCGGTGGCACTACAAGTGGCCAGACAGGCTAGCAAAGAAAAACTGGCGCAAGCGGAGGACCTGGTGGTGTACTATCAGCTGTTGTCACGCGTCAGCCCGGAGCAAGCGCTAGCGGAAGTAACTGAGCATCTTGCAGCAGCCAAAAAAGCACCACAGAAGATGATTCCGCTGTTGCAGTGGCTATTGATAAAACGCGAGACTGCAATGGTCTTGAACTGGCTTGAATCACTGCCGCAAGAGACTTTAGAAACAGATACCTTTGCGGTAATTAAAGCAGACGCCTTGGCGGTTGCGGGCCGTTGGTCGGAGCTTACCAATTATCTGGCGGAAGAGAGTTGGACGGGTCCTGAGTTCATCAGGTTGGCCTATCTGGCACGAGCGCTGCATGAGAATGACTCTGTGATGACTTCCAATGCGCGTTGGAGCCAGGCGTTACGCGAAGCTGCGGTCTCGCAACAATTTTTGTGGTCGCTATGGAAAGTGAGCAGCCGCTGGCCGGGCTGGGAGCGGAAAAAGCTCGATGTCCTGTGGGAGTTGTATGAGAACAGCCGCTCTGTGCGGGTATTGTTGTTGTTGGCGGATAACTACCGCCAAGAAGGCGATTCGGCTAATCTCTTCAGAGTGGCCGAAAAGCTCTATCATATCGACCGTGAGAATGTCGTCGCAGCCAATAATTACGCCTATCTCTCGCTGCTATTGGATCGCGATAGTGAATCTGCTGCCGAGTTAGCTGGCGAGCTTTATGCGGCAGCGCCGTTGGAGGTGGCACGACTCTCGACTTACCTCTTTGCACTGATCCAGACTGGACGTTATGAAGAAGCTGCAAATTTGCTGGATGAGGCTCCGGCAGAGCTTGCTAAAGCACCTGAGGCCGCATTAATCAAAGCGCTCCTTTTTCACTCAGTAGGCGATGATGAGACGGCACGACTCCTGCTACAGCAAGTAGATCAGGAATCATTACTAGACCGGGAGCGGGTACTTTTTGATAAGGTGGCCAATGCGCCGCGTTGAAGCCCGGTAAGTTTGCTAAAAGATCTATTGATACATCACGTGATTCGGATAACTCTTTACGACGAACAAACATCTTATTAAATGCGACGCCGTGAGTGATCCCGAATCCAAATTAGAGAAGCTATCCAAGGCATCTCGGGTCAATGTAGCACCGATTTTTACTCCGCGGCGGCGGCGTGCGAACCAGGCTGAAAGATCTGAGCCAACGGGCTTTGCGGAGCATGAGTCAAAAAGCGGGAAGGGGGTGATTCATGGTCAGCAGCAAGAGCATGCGGCTCATGAAATTGAGAATACCGCTGAAAAAAAACCTGCTAGGAGCGGATTAACAGGACATTATATTACAGTTGGGCTACCAGAATGGCAGGGACTCGGGGCGCGTGACAAGGGGAAGCACAAAAAAAAGAAAAAGAACAAACGCCCGCAACGCAAATCAAAGACATCAGTGATTTCATACATTGGTGACTTCAAAAAGCACTGGCTACTGGATTCAGCCATCATTGTGTCACTAGTCGTGCTGGGCGGGTTAATTTATGCGGTAGTAACCGATAAGCCGGTAAATCCAACTACGACCGCGTCAACAGCTGTACCTGCTATTGATGATGAGTCACAAGCCGCTGATAATGAGGCACTATTATCCAAAGAGGTTGACTTTACGGAATTGAACATCCCTGTTGAGTAAGACGGCGACCCGGCTGCTGGCAATTCAGCAGAGGCTGGCGTTGCCGAGGAGGCTCCGGTGGTAGCCGAGCCTGCTGCAGATAGTGAAACAAGTAGCCCTTCTGGAACTAATGGTCCAGCAGCCAGGGCAAGAGCCCAAGACCGCAGAGCTTTTACATCGCAAGCACATTTTGTTTCTCTTGCACGCGAGCAAGCCTTGGCAGGCGACAGCAAAGCTGCCTTATCGTCTCTAGTAACGGCCTATGATTTGGCACCCGATAATCTGGCGCTGGCGGCACGGGTAATGGTGCTGGCGCATGAATTGGATGAAAGGGTGATACTGGATTCGGTTCTCGACCGCATCTTAGCAAGCAATTCAGTTACGCCAGCCAGATGGAACGGATTAGTTTCACAACTGGTGAGTAAGGGGAAATGGCAATTGGCCGAACTGCTGGCGGGAGCCGCTTTAGCCCGAATAAATCACAAGCCATCTGCTGCGACCAGCGCGAGGCACTTGTCTACAGCGTTGGGCTTGAATTTCGCTATTTACAGTATGTACTCATACAGCTCACAGCGAAATCCTGCGCCCGCCTTGTATCCAAGCACCTCGCGCTGCGTCTCGCTACGAAGTTTGTGATTGATCCGGGTTAGAGAAATTTGCGGGTAGGATATCGGTCATGGAACACTACGACCTATTGGCCATTCAGGGGAATGCACAACATCTCCAAGGTAAGACAGAGGCCGCTGAAGCCGCTTACCTTGCTGCCGGACGACTGCAGCAACTTGATCCCAAGCTACTCAACAACTTAGCTTACCTGTGGGCTAATGAGGAGCGTAACTTAGAGCAGGCAGAGGAGTACGCGCGGGCAGTGGTCAACCAAATGGAAGTGGCTAGCCATTACGATACATTGTCATTGGTCTTGCTGAAGGCCGGGAGTCTTGGTGGTGCGCGAGAAGCAATAGAAACTGCCCTCAGCATGCCGGACAGCGCAAACAACACGACCTATCTGGAACGCAAGCAGCTGATAGACAAGCTAATTGCAGACAGCGAAGGCAGCCTGCAAACACAATAAATTAGCATTGCCGTCAGGGAGTAACCTTTCATTATAGCGATATGAGCAATAGTAAACCATTAGCGGGTAAAGTTGGTGTAGTCTTTGGTGTGGCCAATAAGAGAAGTATAGCCTGGGCAATTGCCAAGGCGTGGCATGATGCCGGAGCGACACTTTTTTTCAACTACCAGGGTGATCGGTTAAAAGAAAACGTGGAGCAACTGACTGCGGAGTTTGGCGATGACGTGTTCCTGTCACCGTGCGACGTGACTAGCGACGAAGAGATCGCGAACTTTTTCAAAGAAGTCGGCAAGCGCGTTGAAAAAGTAGACCTGTTATTGCACTCGGTAGCCTTTGCTCCGAAGGAAGCGTTGGAAGGGGACTTTCTGCAGACAACCCGCGAGGCTTTCCGGCAAGCCCATGACATCAGTGCTTACTCGCTGGTAGCGCTGGCGCGGGCGGTCGAACCGATGATGAATGATAATGGCAGCATCGTAGCAATGACTTACTATGGATCGGTCAAGGTGGTACCGCATTACAACGTGATGGGGGTAGCCAAAGCCAGCCTGGAGGCATCAACCCGCTACCTGGCCTACGATCTTGGCAAGCGGGGAATACGGGTTAACTGTATCAGTGCCGGACCGGTGAACACGCTCGCCGCCCGTGGCATCAGTGGATTTCTGGCGATGATCAAGCATTACGAAGAGCATGCGCCGCTGCAACGCACCTGTGAGCCTGCCGAACTGGGAGCCATGGGAGTGTTTCTGGCAGCTGACGGCTCGGCGTCAATCACCGGCCAGGTTTTGTATGTTGACGGTGGCTATGAGATAATGGGCATGTGACTGTGTCTACGCCCGAAAAATTAGCCGAACAGGATTTAGTTCCCGCACTCAAGCGATTGCTGGGGGAGCAATTGGTCTCATCTGAGCCGGAAGTACTGGCAGAGCATGCCATCGACAAGTGGTTTGCCTCAAATAAGCCGCAGGCCGTAGTTTTCGCGCGATCGGCACAGGATGTGTCGCAGCTGATGAAATTCGCCTCCCGGTACGCGATTCCGGTGACGACGCGCGGGGCCGGGGTGGGGTACGTAGGTGGTGCGGTTCCTGCTCACGGTGGAATTGTGCTATCACTTGCAAAGATGGACAAAATCCTGGAAATAAGCCCACAGGATGGTGTTGCTGTAGTGGAGTCAGGGGTAATTACCGGAGTCCTGCTGGCCAAGGCTCGTGAAGTGGGCTGCTTTTATCCACCGGATCCTGCCAGCCTGGATGAATGCACTCTGGGTGGAAACATTGCAACCAATGCCGGCGGGCCGCGCTGCCTCAAGTATGGGGTGACCCGCAACTACGTACTTGGCCTGCAAGTGGTGCTAGCTAATGGCGAGATCGTCGATGTAGGTGGCCGGACGCACAAAAACAAGACCGGGTTTGACCTGGTTGGCCTGCTGACCGGATCTGAAGGAATGTTGGGGGTCGTGACCCAGGCAACTTTGCGCCTGATCCCTATGCCGCCGGCTCGGGCTGCTATTTCTGCCGGCTTTGAAACGATGGCTCAAGCTGCGTCTGCGGTGCAGACGATCCTTGGTGCAGGATATTTGCCTTCGGCATTGGAAATTGCTGACCAATTTACACTGGAGGCGGCTCGTCGCCATTTGGGTCAGGGCTTAGTTCCAGCCGGGCAAGCTCATTTGATTGTCGAGATAGACGGCCAGCAAGAATCGGTGAAGCACGAGTTGGGCGAATTGGGCAAGCTGCTCGCCGGGTGCAGTGCGCTGGACCCGCGGTTGGCGATGGGGGATAGCGAGTGTGAAAAGATCTGGCAACTAAGGCGCAACTTTTCCTACTCGCTCAAGGCTACCGGTCTAATCAAACTCAACGAAGATGTGGTCGTGCCGCGCAGTCGCCTGGTGGATCTGGTGGATTTTGCTGCTGAGCTGCAGCGGCGGCATGGTTACCCGGTGGCCTGCTTCGGGCATGCCGGTGACGGCAATATCCACGTCAATATCATGGCAGCAGATTACCACGAGGATCAACAAGTGCAGCGCCAAGTGGGGATAGCACTCGATGAGTTATTTGCCAAGGTGCTGGAGTGGAAAGGGGTTATCACGGGTGAGCATGGAGTCGGGCTGGCCAAGAAGAAATGGTGGCAGCAGGCGGCAGCACCCGGCCTCAAGCAATTACATCAAACTCTTAAACAGGCATTGGATCCACAGGGAATCCTAAACCCAGGGAAGTTTCTGGATTAGTGCCGAAAGGTACTGCGCCTGCTTTGTCTCCAAGTATCAGCTGCTGCGTCTCGCTGCGAAGTTTATGATTGCTCCGGGCGATACGTAGAAGGCCGGTCATGCTTGCTGGATGATAATTTTGTAGGCGTAGGTCTCAGGATCATCTGAGATTTTTGCAGCGATCATCAGTTGCTGTTCTGCGGCACTTTTTCTCTGTAGCAGGCGATCCTGTTCATTCAACTCGTTGCCCGGAAAATACATCTGGGTGATCAATTCGACATAGCCGCGCTTAGTGACTTTGAAGTGGATATGCGGTGGACGGGTCCAGCCATCCGCCGCCGGGTAAGCTCCAGGGAAGACGGTTTTAAATCGAAACCCGCCATCTTTGCCGCTGGGAACGATTGCCCAGCCCTGAAAGCCGTCATCCAGTGGGGCCGGGTTGGGGTCATGCGGGTGGCGGTACCTGCCCGCCGCGTTTGCCTGCCACAGGTCGACTGTTGCATCTTCGACAGGCTGCCCGGAAGTATCAGAAACAGTGCCATTGATGGTGATGTGCCGACCCTTGGCTGGCGTACTTTGCCCGGCAACCCGGGTCAGGTCAAAATCGGTGTCCTTCTGGGCCATCACCGGATAAAATGGCCCTTTGATTTCGGTTGGCGTCGACTCAAATGATGCAGCGGAACCACCGGCCTCCAGCGCACTGCCGACCGCTGCGAGGCTGCCGGTGACACCGGTTATTAAGAATTTTCGCCGTTCCATGGATCTAAAGCTGTCTCCAGCCCAGCCTTGCCTACCTTCAAGATTGTTACTATCTGCTCTTCACTGAATCGCCTCTTTTTCATAACTTCTTCTAAAATGTACCAGAAAGCTCACTCCGTAAACTGTTCAGTTTTTCGCGGGCACATCAGGTGTAATCCTGATTGATTTTGCGATATTCTCAATCTCAATTCGCTATATGACAGAAATCGCTGAAAGGCTGGATCAAAAGCTCCACGAATGGGTACCGGCAAGGTCTCAGGAAGTAGAACAAATGGTCCCTGCAATTATCGAATTAGCCGACGACGATGCTCTTGACATAGGTCGCTCGCGCCGGGCTGAGCAGGAAGTTCTGGATATTCTGGATGAAGACTAGACCTGGTGAGGTCTGGATGGCCGACCCCTCAACTTTTCGAGACAGGCCTTTATCGCAGTAGGGTGAGAGTAACAACCTGGAGCCGCAAAGTAGTAGATCCAACGCATGTCCTGCGTAGCCTCGCGCGTAGCAGGGGAACGTTGGAAAAAACTATTGACAGCAACGCCCGAATTTATATGATTGACTTCAATCAATTAAATTTGGTATAAAATTTTTAATAAGTCACTCATGTCATCCCCGCAACCGAGTCAGGATCATATCGAGCAGCTAGTGCGCCAGGCGTTGTATGCGAAGCTGGGGCGAAGTGTGCCGGCGAGTGGTTCGGTGCCGACGTTGGTAGTCAACAGTTCGGCGCGGCACATGCACATCACGCAGGAGAACCTGGAGATTTTATTTGGTGAGGGGTATCAACTTGGTGTGCATAAATGGCTGTATCAGGAAGGTCAATTTGCCTCGACGGAAACGGTAACGATGATTGGGCCGCGCAAGCGGATCATCCCGAATTTGCGGATTTTGGGGCCGACGCGTAATTTGACTCAGATCGAGTTGGCTTTCACGGATGCGGTGCAATTGGGGATTGATGTACCGGTGCGGATGTCGGGAGATATCGAGGGCACACCGGGGGCTTATATCATGGGGCCGAAGGGGATGATTGAGATGCGAGACGGGGTAATCCGGGCGGCGCGCCATGTGCACATGAGTCCGGCTGATGCCGAGTTTTACGGGGTCAAGCACAAAGACTTGATGCAGTTAAAGATATCAGCCGATCAGTGCACGACGATCTTTGATGACTTACTGGTGAGGGTCGATGAGTCGTTCAAGCTCGAGGTGCACATTGATACCGATGAGGCGAATGCGGCGGACCTGGCCCATGCCATTAAAGCCGAGCTGGTGAAGTAAATTTTTTATTAAACAACTAAGTCAACAACCAAGAAGGAACAACCGAATGAATGAAGCAATAGGACTGATCGAAACCAAAGGCTATGTAGGCCTGGTCGAAGCCAGCGACGCGATGGTCAAAGCGGCCAACGTCAAGCTGATCAAACAGATCCCGATTGGCGGAGGTATGATTACCTCGCTGATTTCCGGCGATGTCGGTAGCGTCAAAGCTGCAGTCGAAGCCGGGCGGGAGGCAGCAAACAGTGTCGGTGAGCTGGTAGCAGCACACGTCATCGCACGGCCGAGTGAGGAACTGGCCAAGTTTTTCACCCAGTAATTCAATTATTTATAAGAAAGGAACCAAGATCATGGCTGGACAAGCAATTGGAATGGTAGAAACAAAAGGCCTGACGGCTCAATTCGAAGCAACAGACGCAATGCTCAAAGCGGCGAACGTCGAGTTGATCGGCTGGGAAAAGGTCGGATCGGGATTGGTCAGTGTGTTTATCCGCGGCGATGTGGCTGCCGTGAAGGCGGCTGTTGAAGCGGGTGCCACTTCCGCCTCGGCAATCGGCGAGGTGGTAGCGGTCCATGTGATACCGCGCCCGCACGAAGACCTGCCGAAGCTGGGTAAATTCCTCGCCAAGGCCAAGTAATTTAATTGTCGGGTCGAGGCTGGAGCGTGCCCGCAGGGTAACTTCGACCGGCTTGACCGAAATATAGAACACACGGGAAAGTAGATGAATAAGCTGCTCGTAGCTAATATTGGAAGCACATCGTTCAAGTTTCGCTTGATCGAAATGCCCAGTGAGCGGCTATTGGCAAAGGGTGGGGTCGATCGGATCGGCTCCGGCACGGAGTCGGCCTACAAGGTTGAAGTCGATGGGCGGGAT
>CAYUDZ010000030.1:0-22411 GCA_964443575.1 uncultured Chthoniobacteraceae bacterium
GTATCCAAGCACCACACGCTGCGTCTCGCTACGAAGTTTGTGATGGATCCGGGCTGGCCAATTAAATTTTTTTTGCGTAGTCTTGCTGGCATGAGTGCTTCGGATATCCAGCGCGGCAAAGCAATAGATTCGGCTTGGCTGGAGTCTTTAAAGGAGCTGCATCCGCGCGATATCGCTGAACAGCTTCGTTATACCGAGATAGATGCAATCAGGTCTATCCTGCGTGAGTTGCCGGATGAAATGACGGCTGATGTACTGCGTGAGCTGCCCGATGAGCTTCAGGTCAAATTGTTTCAATCGATGCGCTTGCACCGGGTGTCTGACATCCTTGCTGAAATGTTTACCGATGATGCGGTAGACATTCTTGGTCAAGTCGACGAACAACGTTTGTCGCAGATTGTTGCGCAGCTGGACCCTGAGCAAGCGCAGGAAATTACCACACTGCTTAATTATCCGGAGGATACGGCAGGTGGCATCATGCGCAGTGAGTATGTCTCCGTGGCGGAAGATATTACCCTGCGTGAGGCGACGGAAGAACTGCGGCGCGAAGAAGAGGACTCCGAAGGCCTCTCCTATATCTATGTGCTTGATGGCGAGCAGCGGCTCAAAGGGGTTGTACCTGTCCGGGAACTGCTCTTTAAGCCTGGAGACTTGCTGGTCAGGGACATCATGAAGCCTGATGTAACCACCGTATCGGTGCATGCTGACCAGGAGGAAATTGCACAGGACTTCCGCAATTACAGGTATTCAGCATTACCTGTGATTGATGACAACCAGAAGCTGTGCGGGGTGGTGACGGTAGACGATGCCATCGGGGTAATCGAGGAAGAGGCCACTGAGGACATGCAACGCATGGTGGGTTTGATTAAAGATGAAGGTGTCGATACTCCGCGGCTGGTGTCTGTACGGCGGCGGTTACCCTGGCTCTATGTCAATCTAATCACGGCATTTATCGCAGCCAGCGTTATAGCGCTATTTGAAGAAAAAATTGGACAACGTCCGGTGCTCGCAGTGTTTTTACCGGTGATTGCTATGTTGGGTGGCAATGCGGGGGCGCAGACGCTAACCATCGTGGTGCGGTCACTGGCGCTAGGGGAGCTGCAAACCAGCCGGCATTGGAACATTTTGCTCAAGGAGGTTAGCATGGCTATTTTCAATGGCCTGGCAATCGGTATAGCGGTTGGCTTGATCGCGTGGTTGTGGAAAAGTAATCCAGTGCTTGGCGGAGTAGTTACTTTGGCTACGTTGCTGAATATTACGCTTGGAGTAGCGGCGGGGGTCATCATCCCACTCACCCTCAAACGGCTGAAGATCGACCCTGCATTGGCCTCCAGCATCATGCTAACGACCACTGCAGATGTAGTAGGATTTTTTGTCTTCTTAGGTTTGGCGAGTATGGTCTTCCATATGCTGCCAGTGTGAGGAGCGTGATTAGTGTAGTGCTATTTCGATGCGGCAACGCGACCCGCACGGCTTTTTCAACAGTCTGTTAACTGAGTTCATGACCTTTTTCGATAGCTTGGTAGCGTTCGATTGCCGCAGTGAAATTCCCGCGAAATTCGTACCTTTCGGCTTCGCTGATTCGCTGCTCGATACTTTGATCTGCAGACTGTGACGCCGCTCCATTATGGAAACTGGCGATAAAAAAAAGCATAATATGTACGTGGAGCAATTTCATTTCAGATTGTGATTAGCTATTGATTGGCAACTTGTAGTGGTGGCTGGGTCATTTTGCAAATAGCATCTTTCTCAATGGGTGGAAAACCAGAAGCATTAGGAGTTTTATAAAAAAATTTCTCAAACAGGCCGAATCTTAAGGTGCTGCGTGAGCATGCCAACCAGAAAAAGTGAACCGGCTGCAAGCACGGTCAAGCCACCGCTTTTAGCGGCTTCCACGGCAGCGTCGATGTCATCGTGAGCTTGAATTTTCTCCGGCGGCAGGTATTCGGATACTTTGGCGGCCAGATCTGAGGCTGAGCAGGCGCGAGTGCCCGATACCCTGATAGTTACCGTGCGCTCAACTATGGGCCTGAGAACTTTGAATATTGAATCGATATCTTTGTCGGCCAGCGCACCAAAAAGCAGTGTGCATTTCTGGTCGCCGAAGCATTCACGCCAGGTATTGACCAGCGTGGTTGCAGCCTGCGGATTATGTGCGGCATCCATAACCAGCCAGTCCGCCACCCGCTGAAAGCGTCCGGGCCATCTTGCTTCGGCCAATGCCTGTGCGACTTTGCTGTCCTCGAGTTTGATTGCTGCAGCCTGAAGCGAGGCACAGGCTACCGCCGCATTCCATTGTTGGTGTTTGCCTGGCAATAGCGGCAGCGGCGTAGGATACGGTAGCTTCGGAACGATAAGTGTGCTGTCGTGCTGCTTAGCCACTTGATGAATGACCTTAGCGGCAGGCGGTTCTTGCGGGTGACTGACGACTGGCGTCTGCGGTTTAATGATGCCTGCCTTTTCCGCGGCAATTTGTTCCAGCGTATCGCCAAGCCATTGGCAGTGGTCAAGACCGATTGGAGTGATCACGCTGACCAGCGGCTGCACCACATTCGTGGAGTCCAGGCGTCCTCCCATGCCGGTTTCAAGAATAGCAAAGTCGACATTGGCGCGAGCATAGATGTCGATAGCAAGCACAGTACTTAGTTCAAAAAAAGTTGGTTCAGGATGCCAGTTCCCGGCAATTTTTTTTAATCTTGTCAGCCCGGCAGCAGCAACGTCCCGGCTCACTGGCACGCCATCTATTCGGATGCGTTCACGGAAGTCGACGATGTGTGGTGAGGTAAATAAGCCGGTCGAATAGCCATGCGCCCTGAGAATAGCATCTATCATCACACATGTTGATCCTTTGCCATTGGTGCCCGCGATATGCAGGAAATTGATGCCGTGGTGTGGATTACCAAGCGCTTCAAGCAGCTTGCGGGTATTATCCAGCCCCAACTTCATGCCACGGGTGCGTGCAGCATAAAGCCAATCAAGTAATTCGTTGTAGCGTGTGGCGGCGTCAGCCACGAGCAGGGTGGAGATAATCGAAAATGGTTTCGAGATCGCTACGCATTTTATTGCGATGGACGATGCGGTCTAGCAAGCCACGGTCGAGCAGAAATTCTGCGGTCTGGAAGCCTTCAGGCAGTTCCTGGTGGGTTGTTTCGCGAATTACCCGGGGCCCGGCAAATCCAATCATACAACCCGGTTCGGCAAGGATAAGATCACCGACGGAAGCAAAGCTTGCCATGACGCCGGCCGTCGCAGGGTTTGTCAGGATGGAGATATATGGTAGACCAGCCTCTGCATGACGTGCCAGGGCACCGCAGGTTTTAGCCATTTGCATGAGGCTGAGCATACCCTCGTACATGCGGGCGCCACCCGAGGCAGAGACGATGACCATGGGTACCTTATCGGCGGTGGCCGCCTCGATCGAACGGGTTATTTTCTCGCCGACCACCGAACCCATGGTGGCTGCCAAAAAGGCAAAGTCCATGACCGCCAGTTCCAGCGGGCGTCCGGACAGTTTGGCCCTACCACAGACAACAGCGTCTTTCATGCCGGTCTTACGCATGTAGGTTTCCAGTCTTTCGGTGTAGGCGGCGACACCGGTAAAGCCGAGTGGGTCACATGATTGTAAGTCGGTATCGCGCTCAATAAATGAGTCCTTATCTGTGAGCAGCTTGATGCGATCGCCTGAACTAAATGGGAAATGGTGCTGACATTTAGGGCAAACCTTGTTGTTTTGTTCAAGTTCAATACGGTGGATCACCTCACCGCAACTCGGGCATTTTTGCCACAAGCCTTCGGGCATATCCTTTTTCTTGCCGAGTCCAGATTTTAGTTTTGGTTTATTAAAAATACCCATAAACGATTAATTCGATACAATGTGGCTTTTATTCTGGATGGTTATTTTGGGCTAGGCAAGTAATCAAAAAAGCGCAACCCGACCGGATTCCCGGTGTAGTATCATCTGATATGAAAAAACAATACACAATAAATACCCTGATTATCTCACTTTCAGCGTTTGCTTTGGTACATGTTGTCGCGGCCGCCCCGGACTCGATCGAGTACTATCTGGCCAATGCTGAGGAGTATGTTGATAAGGAAATCAAGCTGGACGTTTCCCATGTTTCACCAACAAAATTCGTGTCCCCGGTTGACGGGGTGGCATTTCTGTTTGTGGTCACCGTTGATGATCGAGCTAACCGTCCCGGCGGCACCCTGATTATGATGCTGCCTGAGGATCAGAAAGATAAAATTGTCAGAAAATACGGGCTCAACCATGAGCGCGGGCGTGATCGCTCGATGAAAGCTGTATTGCGGACTGTCTCTGCACGACCGGTTCAAGGCGGTCTGGAGCGGTACATCCTCGATTATACCGGTGAAATGAAAGCACTTGTCGGAGATAAGCTGGAAGAAGCTTACCGGCTTTCTCTAGGTGAGCGGGGCCGTGCTGGTCGTCCGGGGGCGCCCCGGCGTTAGCCCGAATCAATCACAAGCCAACTACTGCGTCTCGCTACGAAGTTTGTGATTGATCCGGGCTGGCCCTTCGACGCGGTGCGTGTACCATCTCTAAAAGTTAACTTCTGGTGGCGGTTGCCACTTGCACCGAGGCTACCTTGGACTTAAGGAGCGCGCGTGAGCATTCGTCGACGGTGGAGCCGGTAGTAAATACGTCGTCGATCAATAGCACGCGCGCTCCCAGTAAGCGAGCACTGCTACTGGCACGAAAGGCTCCGCGAAGATTTTGTAATCGTTTATTGCGATCAAAATGTGTCTGAGACTCGGTTCTACGAGTACGTAGCAGGCAGTTGGCAACTGGTTTATTGCATGCATTGGCCAGCAGTTCTGCAATAGCCATGGCCTGGTTGAATTCACGTTCGCGTAATTTGGTGTGGTGCAGTGGTACCGGCACAATTACATCAAACGGCTGTAGGCGCGGGTCGTCGAGGCACTCGATCAACCAGTTGGCCACGATTTGGCGCAGGTGAAATTCGCGCTGGTATTTCAGGCGGTGGATAATGTTCCTGGCAGTCCCACTATTAACCCTGCAGCTGATTGCATGGATAAATGAGAAATTGCGATCAAGGCAAGTTGAGCAGGTAAATTCCTGCGTGATTTCGCCAAGGAATGGCTGCGAGCAACGCTGGCAGAATGGCGGCACCACTTTTTGGATAGTGCGAGAGCAATTGCGGCAAAGCAGTTGACCCTCGGGTAATGGTCGCCTGCAGACCCGACAGTTAAACGGGTAGAGCAGGGCAATCAGTCCACCCGCAAATTGCCTGACATAGTTAATCCAGAGTCTTGCCGGGCTCACGGTTTCTGGTGAGTAGATAGATCAATATACCGGTAATGATTACGGTAACCAGCGGGGCTAAGCCAATCTCAATACGCGGACCAAACCATGGCCAGACAACATCCTGCTGCTTGAAGGTAATATTAAATACCCGGTTGCCGGCAATCCAACCGGCATGTAAGCCGATGGGCATCCACAGGGAGCGGGTAGCAAGCCTGCTTTGGGCGAGGACCATACCGATGGCAAACAGCGTAGTAAAGCCGCCAAGAACCAGTAATGGTTCAGTGAATTGGTGAAATGAATAGGGCAGCAGCTGAAACCCACTGAGCCAGCTGATTTCACCGATATCGACTTCTTTGGGTTTAAGAAAATGGACGATAGAAAATAGCGCTGACGTAAACACAGCCGCTGCCACCGGGCGTGCGGAACGCAAGACCAGGCCCAGGATAATCCCGCGGAAGAGCGCCTCTTCGAGCAACGATACCGCAGTCATAGTAGCCGGAATTTTCCAGTATTTATGCCAGCGGATGATTTCCTGAAGTTCATAGATGCTGAATACGATGCTGATCATGCCCATTAGAAGTAGAATCACGAAAGCAGCGGCGAAGCCAATGCCAAGGTCACGCCAGCGGGCAGGGTTACGTGTAAGCTGGAATTCGGCAAACGATTTGATCTTAAGCCAGTGGAATAGTGGCCATAATAAAACCACGGCGGCAACCAGTATAGCCCGGTTGAAATAGCGCTGAAACGTTTGGTCGGTTAGCAACTCAATACCCAGCGCGCTACCTATTGCCTGTCCTGCCCACCATAGTGGAGGAGCTATCGAGCATCCCACTACTACAATGGCAACGAAATATGCTAAAAATTTACCGGCGTCTTTCACGTGGTCATTAAGGTGTAGTGATTTCGCGGGTAATGATGTTGACGACGCCGTCTTCGCCCTCGCGAACATCTATGATTTGGAACGGGCGCAGCGAGCCACGCGTGAAAGCGGTGCCTTCAGCCGGGGCCTGTCCCGGCTCAGCGTAATCGACCACGATACGTGTTGGCTTACGAAATCCGGGGATGGTAAAGCCCCCGTCGCGGCTGCGCATTACTGCGGTAAATTGCGAGGCAGCAGTCACCTCAAAACTGCCGCGCAGGTAAAGTCGTTCGCCGCTGGTCCCAGAACCGGCCAATCTGGCAGCCTTGTCAGGAGTGAGCAAGCGCCCGCGCGGCATCCGCCCCGGTGAGTATAGCTTCCACCGGGTGGAGCT
Organism: uncultured Chthoniobacteraceae bacterium; assembly: GCA_964443575.1. Taxonomy (GTDB): domain Bacteria; phylum Verrucomicrobiota; class Verrucomicrobiia; order Chthoniobacterales; family CAKUMP01; genus CAYUDZ01. The sequence goes on from CAYUDZ010000030.1 coordinate 6,541, forward strand.
TTGGTCCTGACTGCCGCTTCGGGGAGTAGTGGCGGGCGCGGTTGTTGGCGGCGTGGCTTGAAGCGACTCGCTGAATGGTTTAAGTGGCGCTCCCTGGGCAGTACTTGCGGGAGCTACCTGCTTGGTTTGTTGCGGTGGTGTAGGGTCGGCGTTGGTGGTTTGCGGTTCCGTTGCTGTATCTGGTAACGCGATGGCCGTTGATGGCTCATCTTGTTCCGCCTCAGGTTTTGCGGTAGTTATTGCCGTAATGTCTGATGGTTTTACTGCAGTTGCTACAGGCTGTTCACTAGCCTGATTGAGCGGCACGGCTGGAGCTACCGGTACTGGCGTGGCATCGGGATTGATGGCAAGAGCCGGTGTACTTGGACTCGTTGCAGGAATTGCGGGCTGCACTGTGTCTGTCGGCGTGAGTACCGGGATAGCATTTGCTTTATTCTCTGTCAGTTGCTTTTGCTTGAGGAATTCTTGATAGGCAGTATCGGGTACCCGCAACTCGTTAAGCTTAATGACCGGCCATCCTGCATCCACGTTAAGGCTTGCCGGAGCAGCGAGCTGAATGGCCCTGTCTAGCGAAGCCATCGTGTAGCCACCATAAAGCAAGGGCACGACGCTGATTACCAGGCGTTGGTCCTTGGTTTTACTAATGTTCAGGAAAGCTGCCAGATCCTTAGTTCTTTGGAGATTGATTATCGAGCCGGATTGCAGCGCCCGCTTCAACAATGAGGCATCTCTCTCGGCACATGGATAGACACATTGAACCAGCACCGGTGGGTACTCCTGTGATTCTGCGACAACCACCACGCCGCTGGCGATGATATCGTCAGCCGACAGGGTGTAACTGTCGACAACCTTAAATTTGCCTACCAGATATGGCAGCCGGTCCGTCAGGTTAGAATAATTTTCTATGTAGTGGCGGAACATCTCCTGGTTGCGATTGTTCAGCTCATAGTCTGGCAAGTTGATATAGCGCTCGTATGCAGTCACTGCCGACAGGAATTCCCCACGTGGAGCTTCCGCCGGAGAGAACTTTTTCAGGTCTTCGAGTTGGCCGAAGCGATCCAGAATCTTGTAGTTGAAAGGCTTTTCGGGCTGGCTAAAGATCATGTAGGAGGCGACCCAGGCTCCCGCAACCAAGCCCACCAGCAATAACAGAGCAAGTGTCCAAGCGATAATATTATCTTTACCGCTGGATGATGCTTCCCTGGACTGTGAAAATAAATCTTCTTCCATTAATCTACTTGGATTGAAATAATTGATCGGCAGTCATACAACTGCAACCTCATATCAGGAGTTGCAAGAACTTACAATCAGTCTAATTTGAAATATATGCTACCTGATGACTGCAAAAATTGTTCCAAGGAGAAAACTATCTTTTTTACCCAGATTGTAGACGGAAAAATCAAGAAGTTTGATCTTTGCGCCGATTGTCCCTATGCCCAGGCGGTGAATGATCCGGCGGGCTTTGGTCTGGCTGAGCAGTTGACGGCTGCGGGGGTGCAACTCGATGAAGAGCAATCACTGGGCAGCTCTGTCAGTTGTCCGAATTGTGGTTTCAGTATGGTTGACTTCAAGAAGACCGGAAGACTCGGATGTTCAGAGTGCTATGAAGTTTTCCATGATGCCATTGCCAATTTAATCAAACCGATGCATCGGGGAACCAAACATACCGGTAAAGTGCCAGCCCACCTCAAAGAGGAACTCGAACTTACCACTCGTATCAGTAGGCTGCAGGTAGAATTGCAGCAAGAAGTCGATGCTGAAAATTATGAAAAAGCGGCTGAGTTGCGTGACCAGTTGCGCCACTGTGAGGAGAGCCTACTAGGCTTGCAGCGCAAACAGGGGGCTGCTACCGGGAGTTGAAAAGCTCGCCTGGTTCCAGCTAAAAACGTTTCCGAAGAGGTTTGAGTAAGTATCCTTTTCATAATCATGATCATAATCGTACTCGTAATCGTGACCTTATCTGGATCAACGGCTTGCAGTCGGTGAATATGATTACGATCAGGATTACGATTAAGAAACTTCAGCAAAGCGAGAGTGCTGCCCATAAACGCAACCTTCTTAAAATGACTGGATCTCGAGGGGTGTATTGATTTGTCGCTGGTAAACACGCGCATTGCGTCGACCGCGGCAGCTTGGTCTTTCGCTGCAAACCCAGGAAAACCCATGGCTGGTCTGGATTTGCTCCATAGTTGCATAACAGGACGGGCACTGCGGGTGTGACATCTTGACTTTTTTAATGAATTCCGGGGCCCACTCAGCGACCGCCAGCAAATCTTCTTCCGGCGACTGCTGTGCATCGGCAATCAACTCGTCCAGGATCCGGGCATTGATCAGGGTGATCCCCCGTGATTTACCGTAGTTGCGCGCATCCCAGGAAAACTTACACGAAGCGACAAACTTGGCGCTATTTGCACCAGCCTCACTCATGGCGTCGTGCAAGTCGCTAACTCTCTCTACCGGAATCTCGTTGTCCGGTGCCAGGCGCTTACACTGTACCAGCACTTTTTCCGCTTTATGGGCCAGCATGAAATATCCCGATAAGGCGGCCGGCATAGTGACCCGGTAGCCCTGACGTTGGTAGATTAATGCGACCAGCAGCTCAAATTCTTCACTGCTGAGTGATTGTACATCGTAGGTCGGATCAAATGGTTCCGAATCTGATGGCATAGTAGTAACAGCAGCCGGAAGTAACGTATCCATGCGGCTGCGCTTGCGGCGCCGCATATACCAAAATAGGCCGATGGATAGTGCAGCAACTACGCCTAGCTCAATCTTGTAAATTTTTATCTTCTCCCAAATTTGGACCAACAACTCACTGCGCACTTCAACCGTTTCAGCGGTACTTGGTTCAGACGGCTTGGACTGCAGCTGAGTTTCATTCGCGTCAGCGGTCAAGTCGTCCATGGTTAATGGCTTTTTCGCTAGCGATGGTTTTTCTGTAGGTTCAGAGGTAGATTCTTTGACTGGTTCGCCGGTGTTAGAGTGCACCATTTCGATACCCAAGGCGGACATGGTTTCCGCATCAGGGCGGTTGGAATAGAGTTCCTCGCTGAGTTCGCTGGCAAGTTCGTCACGGGTCGCCGAGCCACTAAGGAAGCGCTGCGCACTGTCAAGAACTTTAGTAATGAGTCCGGTCTCCTCAGCTGAGAGATCAGCATCACCCAATTCTACATTCTCAGGGTTTTGGGCCAGGTATTTCGGCCCATACATGACTCCCAGTACTGTCAGGCTAATCAGGATCAGAGGAAGTATTAGTTTTCCTATTATTTTAAAGATTAAACGCATAAATAGTTATAATGATGAAATGCGATTTAGCGGGAGTAATTTAATAATGTGCGATTGCTACGTCAAGAGCCATAAATACCTTGCAGGATGCTATTTTTCTGAAGCGAGCTGTTCTTCGACTAAATCAGCGACTCCATTGAAAAGGTCCACAACATCAACTTTTTCACCACGCTCGATGCGTTTGGAGATCAGTGTGAGCTAGAGCTGGAAGTTGGCGAGATCCTCGGCATCAGCGATTGAGAAGACGCGGGTTCCTTTGCGGATGCGATTCATAAGCCCTGCCAAGACCTTGCCCGGTCCCAACTCGATAAAAGTATCACAGCCCAATGAATCGATCATGAACTCGATATCACTTGTCCACCGCACCGTGCCGGTAACCTGCTTGAGAAGGGCATCACGTATTTCCTCCGGTTCTTCTGCCGGCATGCCCAGAAAGTTACTAAGTACCGGGATTGGGGGAGTCTGCATTTCGGTGGTTGCCAGTGGCCCGGCGAACTGATCGTAGGCATGCTGCATCAGCCGCGAGTGGTAGGCACCTGCGACTTTTAGCTCTTTGGCGATACGCACGCCATGTTCTTTAGCGGCAGCGACCGCTGCCTTTACCTTGCTCGCTTCTCCCGATACGACGATCTGACCGGGAGCATTCAGGTTGGCAATATCAATATCGAAAGTAGCTGCCAGCTTACCGACGGTTTCTTCATCCGCACCGATCATTGCCGCCATGCCACCTTCAGTTGCCTGGCATGCTTCATCCATCAACTGACCTCGCTGCTCTACTAGTTTGAGCCCTGCTGCAAAGCTAAACGTTCCGGCGGCTGCATGGGCGGTGAATTCTCCGAGCGACAAACCTGCTGTCGCAACTGGAGTGACCTTTGCTTTTTCCTGGATGGCAGCCAGGCATGCAAGACCGTGTACATACAGTGCCGGTTGGCAGTTGGCAGTGCGGGTGAGTTCGTCCTCCGGGCCTTCAAACATAATTTGAGTCAGCGGACGACCGAGAACAGAGTCTGTCTGTTCCAGAATAGTGGCTGCTGCAGCAGACTGGGTTGCGAGATCCTGGCCCATGCCAACGCTTTGGGCCCCTTGACCGGAGAAGAGAAATGCGATCTTCATGCTCATAGAATGATTATCATTGTCAGTCAGCGGCTACGGGGAAAGCGCAAAATTCCAATAGCGCTTAGTGGGCATAATGGGTAAAAAGATCAGTTGCCCTCAGCAGACTCATCCGCCGCTTCGGTAGTGGGAGATGTCTCTGTGGAATCATCTGGTACAGCCGCCTGATCCGGTTCGTCAGCAGTCGGCTGCTGTGTTTCTGCAGTTTCAGTTGAGGCCTGGGGTGGCGTTGGGGTAGGTGTGGGTGTGGGTGGTGGCTTAGTAATATCGTCCCACTGGTGATAGGTGCCGTTGTGGCCGCCGACCTCTTCGATGAGTTCGGCTACTTTGGTATTCCAGGTATCCAGGTTAGGCTGGGAGAATGGTTTTTCGGCCGTGCCCGGGAAGATGATATAAGTGACAATCAGGTCGCTTTCGGCGCGGCGAAAAACCCCGGAGTCCGGTTCGATTTCGCGGCAAATTCGTAATGATGCCTCACCGTTTTTGTGCGATGGCCCGACATCGCCGACGATTGCCGGATAGATGGTATTGCCATAGATTACGGCGGCATAATCACCCAGCGATGGTGAGTAGGAATATGCAGAGCGCCGCATAAATCCTGGTACAACAATATATGGATCAGCCCTGGACAGCAGAAAACTCCAGGTTTTGAGATCGGCAATTTCCAGCTTCAGCCGCTTTATTCTCTTGGCCAACTCGTAGTTCTCGTCATCGCTTAAGCCGGGCACCGCATAGCGTTCGCGGGTTGCTTCGAGATCTGCTTCCCTGCCTGCAAGAAATTCGTTTGGGTGCTTGGTCAGCTTACGCCAGCGATAGCTGGTCCACGGCTGGAATGTGGATGATGTCTGGTCGACCTTCAGCATGCGGTCGCCGTCCGAGCCGTCACCGTTGACGTCCATATCGCTTTGCATCAGGAGAACCTTACGGCCTGACTCCGGGTGTTTGAGTTCAAGGATCGTCTCGGTATCGTAGAAATTGTGGCGTGAGAGCAGCCGGTCGATCCGGGTAAGTTGTCGCTGCTGGTAGCGTACCTTATTTTTGTATAGTCCGTGGTAGAAGTCCGAGACCTTAGCATCCGCCATCATGGCAGCCAACCCGGGCAAGGTGGTCGGCAGGTCGGGGTCAACTTCAGTCAGTTCTTCCAAAGTATTGCTGGCGCGAGGCACATCCACATGCAACTTCATCTCGATGCGAAAGCTTTCGTCCTCTTTCCTTTCGCGACTGGCTATGCTGCCTTCTGAAGTCGAAAAATCGGTTTGCAGCTCGATACCATTGTAAATAGTAGCCAGGTCGAGTTTCTGGTATGGGATAAACTTCTTAGGCAGTGGGGTGGGTTGAGGTGTTAGGGTGGGCGTCGGTGCGTGTACCGGTTGCGGAGTGACTGCCGGGGTCGGGGTAGCTGCTACGTCGGCCAGGCTGAGGTCAGGCTCGCCGACATCTGGAATCGGCTCATCAGTAACATGCACGAGGTTATCGCAGCTCGAGAGCAGTACGCAGATTAGGAAAATTGCAACTGCTGCCGGCAGGCAAGATTTCATGCTGAGTTTTTCTGCTAGCGTTTGAAAAATGCGATGGCAGTGATAATAACGCCGATAACACTGAGAATCGACATCAACCCGGCGGGCATGAAGCCGCCGCCAGACATGAATGAGGGTAAAAACCGACCAGCCAGTGCCAGCGCAATCACGCACCCCAGCGCCAGGCCGATCAGCGGTTTGCCGGGAAGTAGAAAGAAGGAAACCAGCAGCAGCAATCCGGAGATACCTCCCGCAATCAGCGATGGCATGCTTTCAGCTTTGATGTATCCCATGACCCCTCCGACAATGGTCAGGATCGCAAAAACAAGCAGGTAGTATTTGGCGGTAATTAGCATATTCGCAAGTAAAGCCTACCGCTGGCTTGGTGCAAGTCAGGAATCGAAAATTATTAGTTTTTGGCCGGCTGTTCTGCCGGATCGACATTCACGCGGCGGCCGCCTTGGTCGAAGCGTACTGTGCCATCGATGAGGGAATAAATCGTGTAGTCGCGACCGAGGCCGACATTGCGGCCGGGTTTCCACTTGGTCCCGCGCTGGCGCAAAATGATGTTGCCGGCAATAACTTTCTCGCTGCCAAATTTTTTCACGCCGAGTCGTTTGCTGACGCTATCGCGACCGTTCTTGACGCTGCCTTGTCCTTTTTTATGTGCCATGGTGCTGGATTCGGTAAATAAATGGTTAGACTTTGATTGACTCGATTTTCACCTGTGTTAGTTGGCGGCGATGACCGACTGTGCGGTGATAACCTTTGCGGCGGTGGAATTTATAGGCGATGACTTTTTTAGCTTTATGCTGGTCGAGCACCTTGCCGGTCACTTTCGCGCCATTTATGGAAGGTTTTCCCTGGGTGATGCTGGAGCCATCTACGTGCAGTAGCACATCGTCAAAGGTCAGCTTATCATCAACCGGGGTGTCGAGTTTCTCGACGTTGATGACATCTCCTTCGGCAACTTTATACTGCTTGCCTCCTGTTCTTATAACTGCGTATGCCATTGATATATCCTTGCTGTAAAATAGGGTCGGAGAATTTGACATCCCAGATGACCTTTGACAAGTAAATTCGGCAAAATTTTCAGCATACGGAAATTGGCGGGCTATGCTATGTTGCGGCGCGATGTTCGACGGTCTGGAAATGCAGTTAAAGATACCGGACCCATGGCAGGCTAAGGCGGTGCAGGCATTGAGGGCCGGGGCTGACGTGGTGGTGGATGCGCCGACCGGTGCCGGCAAGACTTGGATATTTGAAGAATTTGCCGCCGAGAGGCTTGGTCGCCTGCGGAACCAGATGGTTTACACGGTGCCGACGCGGGCCCTGGCCAACGACAAGTTTAGCGGTTGGCGCGGGCGGGGGCGGGAAGTTGGTTTGGCAACCGGCGATGCAGCGATTGCAGTGGATGCTCCATTGCTGGTAGCGACCCTCGAAACCCAGAGCGAGAGGTTCTTGCGTGGCAACGGTCCGGCATTGCTGGTAGTGGATGAATACCAGATGCTGGCGGACAGCCAACGCGGCACCAGGTATTCTCAATTATTGTCACTGGCGCCTGCAGATACCCAGCTTTTGCTGCTTAGCGGCAGCGTCGGTAACCCCGAGGAAATCCAGGACTGGCTCACCGGGCATGGCCGCCGGGTGGAATTAATCAGGGAGTCGAAGCGACCAGTACCACTGGATGAATTACCGGTTGATGGCTTACCTGCCGCCCCGCGTGGAATCACAGGGTTTTGGCCACGGCTGGCCGCCTCTGCGCTGTTATCGGATTTGGCTCCATTGTTGATTTTTTCACCGCGCCGCAGCGCTGCGGAGAAGATTGCACGCCGAATTGCGGATGCGCTGCCGGCCCCTGATAAGCTGGCATTACCGTTGGCGGCAAAGCAGGCACTGGGTAAAGAGCTGGCAGGCCTGGTCGAGCGTCGGGTTGCTTACCACCATAGCGGGTTGGACATGCTGGCAAGGATCGGCGTGATTGAGCCATTGGCGAGGCATGGGCAACTACGGGTGATCGTGGCGACTACCGGGCTGGCGGCAGGTATCAACTTTTCGGTGCGCAGCGTGCTGGTATCTGAGACCAGTTACCAGGAGGGGCCGTTCACGCGGTACTTACGTCCGGATGAGTTGGTACAAATGTTCGGGCGCGCCGGGCGCAGAGGATTGGATGATATCGGGCATGTACTGGTACTGCGTGATGGTGCCCGCATCGCGGATGCTGCTGCCATTAGGTTGTCACGTACGGTACGAGTTGAGTGGTCGGGGCTGCTGCGTCGCCTGGAAGTTGCTGCGGAGTCAGGTGAGCAGCCATTGGCTGTGACACAAACTATGGCCAACCGGATGTTTGCCGCTGTCGACCTTTTTGCCGCAACGGATAAGCAGCGCGACGATCAGCAGTCAGCAGGGCATGAGCACTTGATGAGCCACGGGCCGATGCGGCTCGAGCTGCAAGACTCGCAAGGCCAGTGGCAGCAAAGCAGCGAATTCACCGCGACCAGGGCAGCGTTGCAAGAGTGCCGGATCTGGCATGGTAAGCGGTTGGTGCCGGCGCTCTCGCTGGCCGAGGTAGTGCGTCCGCTGGGAACTGGTAGCACCTGCAAGCTACAAGTTGGCAGAAATGGAAAAAGTGCACTCTATGGTAAACAGCTTGCAGTCGGTCGGCGGGTCGCCGGTGGTGTTGAACCTATGCCATGGCTGCGCAAAGCTGTCGGCCTGAAGAATACTGAAATCACGACCGCAGAAAAGTTTTTCGGCAAACTGAAGCAATGGCTCAGGAAACTGGATGCCGGCAATTTGTATGATACCAGAGAACACGATGGCACCATCTATGCCCGCTGCGATTTCTCGAAATATGAAATGCAGGTTTACAGAGATAGCTACGGGGTTGCGTTGCTCGAACCACCCCAGCGGCAGGCTGTCATTCATTCGGAATTGGCCATGTGGTCGCCGGAGACCGGCGAATTTGAACCGGCTAACTCATCGCCACTCTATTACTGGCGCAGGCTGGGTTTGATTGACCGAGAAGGTGTGCCGACGGCACGTGGAAGGATTGCAAGCCGGTTCCATGGCGGGGAGGGTTTGCTGGTTGCGGCAGCGCTGGAGGATAGTACTTACGACGTAGAAGAGCTGGTCTATGATCTGGCAAATATCCGTGCGGGTGAGCGGTTCAGTGATTTACCGGTAAACGATGGTGAGCGCCTGGCATTTGCCGCACGGCATGCCTACGGCACCCTCGATATCGATGGTGTGCTTGATCGGGGCTTGAGTCCGGGCTACGGCGAGGGTGCTGCCAGCTTGATTCGTGAACGGGTGCAGGCAGCCGCGCAACTGGGAATAGCTAATGGTGACTTCCAGAGGATGCGCATAGAATGGCAAAGTCTGCTGCGGCAGCTAGTGCATGCTCCTGACCCGCGCGCGCCACGTTGGGATGATCTGGCAGCAGCCGCCCGTCGCTTAATTGAAGATGACACAAGGCAGACGATGGTTGTCGAGCCACTGGTTGATCAAGCGTTACTCAACCGGGTGTCCAACCATGTCTTACATCGGCATCAATTTAAATAACCATCAGAGATGGTAGACGGCTGCGATTCGCTGCGTTACAATGCCAAGCATGAAACCATTCCTTTTACGCTGGTTGATCACGACTATTGCTGTGCTGGTAGCAAGTACCCTGATACCGGGAATAGAAGTGAGCGGCGGTTTGCTGGCACTCGTAGCAGCCTCGCTGTTCCTCGGGATAATCAATGCGCTGGTGCGTCCGATTTTGCTGCTACTGAGCATCCCGCTGATCCTTGTCACCATGGGCTTGTTCCTGTTGGTGTTGAATGCGCTATTGCTGTGGATGGTCGGTGGCTTGGTGCCGGGGTTCCAGGTTGATGGCTTCTGGAGTGCATTTTTTGGGGCCTTACTGGTGAGCTTTACCTCCTGGGTCATGAGCGCATTTTTCCGCGACTCGGAAGGGCGCATTCAAGTGCTCACCCACCATACACAAGTTGGCAAGCCAGCCGGTCGCGGTGAGGTTATCGATGTTTAAGCAGTTTGCAGGTTGCTGACCGGGCATGTTGACCGTCAAGATATGCGGGGTGCGGACCCTTGAAGACGCACGGCTTTGTATTGATGCCGGTGCTGACTCGATCGGCATCAACCTGCACCCGGGATCGAAGCGCTTCATAGCTTTGGATCAAGCGACTCATCTGCTTGAAGAAATTTCCGGGCATATCGTGCGGGTTGCCGTAGTGGTGAATTTGTCGCAGGCGGCAGTTATTAAACTCTGGCAGAGCGGACTTTTTGAGGAGGTCCAGCTCCATGGAGATGAACCGGCGGAGTATTGTCGTGAGTTAGTTAAGCTGGGTGTAACCGTTACCAAGGCAATGCCACTGGTCTCAGAGAGTACGCTTACGCTAATGGCAAGCTATCCTCAAGGGATGAGTTTTTTGCTGGATGCTCATGTGCCGGGTGAGCGCGGGGGTACCGGTAAGGTTATCAACTGGCAGCTTGCGCGGAGTGTAGTCGAACAGTTTGCAGCAATACGGGTAGTTCTCTCCGGTGGCTTAAACCCTGAAAATATAGCTGCTGCTGTGCGCCAGGTGATGCCTGCCGGAGTTGATGTTGCCAGTGGTGTTGAAAGTGCACCTGGAGTTAAGGATCCACAGAAAGTGTGCAGTTTTATTACCCAGGCAAAGTCTGCTGCGGGAGACCTGGCAGATACAAACTAATCATGTCGCAGTCGGACAAACATATTCTTTCGGGATTCACCGATACGCTTAGAACATTACGGGATGACGTTCTGATCATGGGTAGTTATGCTCTGCGCGGGATGGACAATGGATCACGTGGGCTGTTCGAGCGCGACTCGGGGCTCTGTAACCTGGCGATTGATGATGATGAAGAGATCGATGAGCTAGAGAAAAAAATTGATGAGACCGGAGTCAGGACGCTGGTCCGCTTCACCCCGGTAGCTGCCGATTTGCGCGAGGTGATTTCGGCAATGAAGATCGCGGGTAATCTCGAGCGGGTCGGCGATCAAGCCGTTACAATTGCCCGCCGTGGACGCCGCTTGAATAGCACGGCTGAGTTGAATGAAATCAGTGAGATGGCTGAGCTTTTTCGTTTATCCCGGTCAATGCTGTCGGAGGCGCTGCGCTGCTACGGCGAGCGGGATGTTAAGAGGGCGGCTGAGTTGATCGGTGAGGATCGCCTGTTAGATGATAAGTGCCACGAGTTTGATACCAAGCTGGGTGAATTTATCAAAGTGAAGCCAGATGAGGTCCACACCTTGCTGAACCTCATATTCATAAGTCGCAGCTTGGAGCGGATTGGCGATCATGCTTCCAACATCGCCGAAGATGTTATCTTTCTAGAAGAAGGCCGCGACGTCCGCTACAGCGGCATTGAATAACAACTACTCGGTTGGGCCGCCTGCCAACGGTGGCAGATTGACCTTGATATCCGCCTGCTGTTTTAGGGCGGTCAGCAATTGTTCCACCTGCTGTTGCTGCTTTTGGTTCTTGAGAAACCCTTCGATCTGCGGCTTTGCTTCATCGACTGAGACGGTTCCTGCCTCCTTGCGCTCAGTAACCTTAATCAGGTGATAACCGAACTTTGATTTAACCGGATCGGTGACTTTTCCGACCTCGGCCGCGAAAGCGGCATTGGCAAATTCGGGAACCATGCGATCTTTAGTAAAGAAGTCGAGGTCACCACCATTGTCTTTAGAGCCGGGATCCTCGGAATGTTGTTTGGCGAGTTCGGCGAAATCCGCACCTTCATCCAGCTGCTTTTTGAGGTCATCGATCGCTTGCTTTTTCGCTGCCAGTTGCTCTTCGTTGAGGTCCTGGGGAGTGCTGATCAGAATGTGGCTGGCGCGTACCATCTCCGGTTGTTTGAATGACTCCTTGTTCTCATCGTAGAATTTTTTAACCTCTTCATCTGAGACAGCTTCATCATCCTTGACCCTGGAGGTGATCCATTCGCGTTTCTTCATATTATCTGCGATGGTTTTCTTGATTTGCTCGAGGGTTTCACCATTTTGCTGCAACATATCATTCATTTCCTTTTCACTGGGAAATTGGGCCTTAAAGCTGGAAAGATTTTCTTCCACCTGCTTGTCATCCAGTTCAACGCTGGCGGCCTTTTCGCTCAGCAGCTCATCAATGATAATATTATCCAGTACCTGATGGTAGCCCTCCAGCAGCATCTGCTGTGGCACCTGATCAATCGTTCTGCCGGCACGCGCCAGCTGCTGACTGATTGCCTGTTTGAGTTCTGCGCTGCTGATGTTGCGACCGTTCACTGTGGCTACGGGATCTTTTAATTCGATGGCTTCACTGCCGGCGGACGGAGTTTGTTCTTCTGCTACCGTGCCTTCATCCTGGGCGAGGCTGGATGTTGCAGTGCCCAATGCAGCTAATAGTGATATTGCGATTATAAATGCGGGAATTTTTTCAAACATAAGGCAACATCATGGCAGTGATTGCTGGCGTTGCCAATATGATTCCTAACTTTTCTCAAAGATATGATTTAAGGCTGCGATCATTTTGGGATTCGTGTTATTAGGTATGCATGAAATCATTTTTCGGTAGTAGGTTGTTGTTGCTGATCGCAATCTCGCTGCTGGTAGTTGCCGCATGCAATGAGCGCCAACCGACTACTGCAGGAGAGCTGGTGGTGGGTATGGAGCTGGCCTACCCGCCATTCGAAACGATTAATGAAGAAGGTGCACCGGTTGGTGTTAGTGTCGAACTGGCCAAAGCGCTGGGTGAGTCGCTGGGTCGTGAAGTACGGATCCAAAATATCCCATTCGATGGTTTGATCCCGGCGCTTAAGACCGGGCGGATTGATCTCATTATCTCGTCCATGACACAAACTGAGGAACGCGACCGATCCATCGATTTCTCAGCTCCTTATGTGAGCACCGGGCTATGCCTGTTGGTAGCGGATGGGAGCAAGATCTCGAATATTGATGATTTAAATCGGCCGGAGCGCATAGTAGCTGTCAAAAAGGGTACCACCGGTCATGTATTTGCTACTAATAACCTGCCGCAGGCGCAGCTTAGACTGCTCGATAAGGAAACGCTTTGTGTGCTTGAGGTAGCCAGCGGCAAGGCCGATGCCTTCATTTATGACCAAATATCTGTGTTACGCAATTGGCTGCGTAACAAGGAGACTACCAAGCCGCTGCTTGAACCATTTCAAAGGGAATATTGGGCGATTGGTATGCGTGAGGGTGAGGACGACTTGCGTCGGCAGGTGGATCAGTTTCTGCAACAGTATCGCGCTGCGGGAGGTTTTGAGGATTTAGCCGCAACATACTTTGCTGCTGAGCAGGAAGTATTTGATCAGTTTGGGGTGCCATTTGTCTTTAATGTCGACACGCAAGCAAGCGACAGCAGTGGAGCTGACAGGTGAGTTCGCCCGTGGTTTCCGGCAGGGAAATTAACTCGGGGGTTTTGGCGCGGGCAGTGCGCCTGATGGTTATGCTGGCAGTTGTTGCCGGAGTGACGATATTCATTTTTCTCGGGCTTGCCGACTACAACTGGAACTGGTCGGCCGTGGCCCCTTACTGGCAAGTATTTTTACGTGGCTGGTTGATGACGATTGCGATTTCCATTTGCGCATTGATCGGCAGTATGCTGGCCGGGTTGCTGGCTGCGCTGGCCCAGGGCAGCAAGGTTGCCACGTTGCGGATGCTGGCAACGCTTTATGTTGAGCTGGTGCGTGGCTCGCCATTACTGGTGCAGATTTTAGTTTTATACTATGCGGTGTTTCAGGTTTTCGGGCTACAGGATGCATTTATTGCCGGCGTATTAATCCTGTCATTGTTTGCCGGGGCATACATTGCGGAGATGCTGCGTGCGGGTTTTGCCAGCGTCGGACGCTCACAGTTAGAGTCGGCGATGGCAGTCGGTTTCACGGGTTGGCAGCGGTTCCGGTTTGTGATTATGCCGCAGGCGATGCGGCATGTTATTCCGCCACTGGCCGGGCAGTTTGCTTCGATTATCAAGGATTCGTCACTGCTTTCAGTGGTGTCGATCAGGGAGTTCACATTGAGTGCGCAGGATATTAATTCGGCGACCTACAGTCCGTTTGAAAGCTACCTGCCGTTGGCAGTAGGTTACCTGTTATTGACGGTACCGGTATCATTGTGGTCGCGCCGTCTGGAAAAGAGGTTTCGCTATGAGACTTGATTTACAAAGCGTTACCAAAAGCTTTCAGGGTGTGGCGGCACTGGATGATGCTTCGCTGGCAATTGCCGACATCGGCTGCACGGTATTTGTCGGCCCCTCGGGCGGAGGCAAATCGACCCTGATGCGAGTCGTCGGAGGTTTGCTCGTTCCTGATAGTGGTACAGTCAAATTGGCCGGGTACGCTGTGCCGTCAGGCGAACAGGATTTGGTTGCTTATCGGAGGCGGGTCGGCACGGTTTTCCAGGCATACAATTTGTTCCCGCATATGAGTGCACTACGCAACATCACACTACCTTTGGTTGTTGTGCATGGTATGAGTGAAGATGAGGCGGCCACACGCGCGCATGAGGTGCTGGCCAGATTCCACTTGTCCGACCACGCTCATAAGCAACCGGCGGAGTTGTCAGGCGGGCAACGTCAGCGGGTTGCCATAGCCCGTGCAGTTTCGATCCGTCCCCAGTTACTACTCTTTGATGAGCCAACTTCCGCGCTGGATCCGGAGATGGCTGCTGAAGTGCTCGACTTGATCGAAGAACTGCGGGATGGGGGAGCTAAGATCCTATTGGTTACGCACCAGATGGCATTTGCCAGGCGCGTTGCTGATCATGCAGTATTCCTGACATCAGGCAGGGTAGCCGAGTGCTCGAGTAGGGAGAAATTTTTTGGCACGCCGCAGCACGCGGAGCTTATCGCATTTCTGGATAAAGTGATGCGTTACTGAGATAAAGAACATCGGCGCTGGCAATTTGAGTGGAGATGAGTATCCTGCCGCCATGGCTAACGAATCATCTGCAATTGGCGTAATCGGCGGCAGCGGGTTGTATGACCTCGAAGGCATCGAGGAGCGTGAGGAAATCAAACTCGAAACTCCATTCGGTGATCCTTCAGATGCTTTGCTTTCAGGAAAACTTGGCGGGCGCCGGGTCTACTTTCTGCCCCGCCACGGTAGAGGCCACCGGATTATGCCGCATGAGCTGAACCACCGCGCCAATATTTGGGCACTCCGCTCGCTGGGGGTCCGCTACATCATTTGTGTGACCGCCGTCGGCAGTTTGCAGGAACAATATACGCCGCGTGATATCGTGGTGCCCGATCAGCTGTACGATCGTACTAGCAGGCGCCCGGACCATACGTTCTTTGGCAATGGCATAGTCGCCCACGTCAGTATGGCGGACCCGTTTAGCTCGGGCTTGCGCAAGCTGCTGGTCGATAGCGCTAAGGCACAGGGTGTTAACGTCCACGACGGCGGCACATACGTCAATATGGATGGGCCGGCATTTTCTACCCGGGCAGAATCTAATGCTTACCGCCAGCTTGGATTTGATGTCATCGGCATGACCAACCTTGGTGAGGCAAAGCTTGCCAGGGAGGCGGAGATCGCCCTGGCAACGCTGGCTATGATTACGGATTACGATTGCTGGAAGATAGACGAAGATCCGGTTAGCGCCGAGTCCGTAGTCGGCCACCTGATGGCGAATGCCGAGGCAGCAAAAAAAATTGTGGCAGACGTCATCACGCAGATTCCAGCTACGGCAGACTGGCCGGAACACCACTCGCTCGACATGGCGATCATGACCGACCAATCGCTATGGCCGCAGCAAACACAACACAATCTGCAACCAATCCTCTCACGCCTGCAGAAATAGGCCCCCATCATCCTCGCAGGAATTCGCTTGCGAATACCACCCAAGATGATAATTATACCAGTATCTGGTGAGGTGACTGAGAGGCCGAAAGTAGCTCTTTGCTAAAGAGCCGTACCCCAAA
>CAYUDZ010000031.1:0-7828 GCA_964443575.1 uncultured Chthoniobacteraceae bacterium
GGTGGCGGCGGCGACCGCACCACTGGCGACGGTGCATTGGCCCCGGTGCTGGCGCGTGCCGCTATAGCTACGGGATGTGATGGAATTTTTATGGAAACACATGAAAATCCTGCTATAGCCTTGTCAGATGGCCCAAATCAGATAGCCTATCGATCACTCGGAGCCATTATAAAACAATTATTACGTATCCATGAAGCCTTGGCTTAAACTATTTTATATTCTCTGTTGCAGCTGTTTACTCAGTGCCGCGGGATCCCTGTCTGCCGCTGAAGAGCAAGCCGATGGGACCGCCGATGCCAAAAAGCAGGAGGCCGACAAGGCTCCTGACAAAGCGGCTAAGAACCTGGTCTTGCCGATTCCTGTCGGCCATGAAGTGAAGGGAATCCGGGTACCATACTTTGATGTCTATGGTGCCAAGCAGTTGGATTTCTTCGCCGAGCAGGCACGCCGCGTCGATGAGAAAAAAATCCGGATGTCAGATGTCGAAATTGAGTTTTTCACCGATCAAGGTGCGCCCGACATGAAAGTTTTCCTGCCGGTGGCTATCTACAACATGGATACCCAGTGGCTCGACAGCGACAAGCCGGTGAAAATCACGCGCAGCGACTTTGTGATTACCGGTGATAAATTGGTTTTTCATTTGGGTGATCGACAGGGTACGTTGACCGGCAGCATCAAAATGCACATTTTTGAAAAAGATAATCTCTAAGTTTGTTACCATGTTGAATTTTCCCCGATGGAGTGCGACGACGCTAACCCTGCTGCTGGTACTATCCGCTAGCGTTGCCGCACAGACCGAGCGCGAGGAGGTGGATTCCATCATTAATCAGGCGGGCGAACCGGAACAGATCCCGGAGGATGCTATTACCATCACAGCGGAGGATGAAGCACGCTTCGACTCCAATACCAGGGTGGCAATCTTTATCGGCAAGGTGGCAGTCGACGATAAGCAATTTTTTCTGACCTGCGACAAATTGACGGTTTACCTCAAAAAAGATGGCGGCGGGATGGAGCGTGCCGAAGCTGAGGGAAATGTAAATATCCTGCAGAAAACTGATGCCGAGGATGGTGGTGAACCGTCACGCGGTAAATCACAGCGTGCCTTGTATGATCCCGATCGCGGCACCGTCACCCTGATCGGTGCGCCCGAAGTCCAGCAGGGAATCAACCTCCATCGCGCCTCACGCCCGTCTACTACCATGGTGCTGAATCCTGACGGACAGCTTCAAACCAACGGGCCCAGTCGCACCTTCATCCAGGACCGGGAGGCCACCCAATGAGTAGCACTACTACCAGCGAACCAAGATCAAATAAGCGGGCAACCCCCGGAGATAAACCAATTCTCAGTACCGAGAAGCTGGTCAAAATTTATGATGGTCGTGCCGTGGTGAACGGGGTTGATATCAACGTCAAGCCCGGTGAAGTGGTCGGCTTATTGGGCCCGAATGGTGCCGGTAAAACTACCAGCTTTTATATGATAGTGGGGTTGGTCCGCCCGAATAGCGGTCGCGTCTTATTCCAGAACCAGGATGTTGGTGAGTACCCGATGTTCCGCCGCGCGCGAATGGGAATGGGATACCTGCCGCAGGAGGAATCAATTTTCCGTAAATTATCCGTACGCCAGAACATCATGGCGATCCTGGAAACCCAGCCGCTGGCCAAAAGTGAACGCGAGGACCGCTGCCAGGAACTATTGAAAAAATTCGGCATCGAACACCTTGCCAATAATACCGCATTGACCTTGTCAGGCGGTGAAAAACGTCGCTTGACCATTGCCCGATCACTGGTAACCCGCCCCAGCTTGCTGATGCTGGATGAGCCGTTCAGCGGCGTCGATCCGATCGCAGTGTACGATGTGCAGCAAATCATCGAAAACCTGCGCGATTCCGGCCTGGCAGTGTTAATTACCGATCACAATGTTCGCGAGACCCTCTCGGTAGTTGATCGGGCTTACCTGATCTTCGAAGGGCGTGTCGAAAGTGAAGGCACCAAAGACTTCCTGATTAATGACCCGGTTAGCCGCCAGTTGTATCTAGGCGAACGGTTCCAAATGTAGCCGGTTCTCCTCCATCCCCCAGGCCTATGGCCACCAGTAAACAAGCACATATCGAACTGCCGACAGTCTCGGACTTCTACACCAGACATGCCGAAAAACTCCAGTTGCGCCTAATCAGCCCGGCACTCGGCTTTGACCGCAAAGTGCGCGAACCCACCATTAACCGCCCGGGTCTAGCGCTCTCCGGGTTTTACAAATATTTTGCCGAGAAGCGCGTGCAGGTGATCGGCAGTGCCGAAATGTGCTACTTGCGCAGCCTTGATACCAAGACACGCGACGAACGATTCAGTGAGCTCTGCAATAAGAAAGTTCCCTGCATCGTGGTCTCACGCAACGCCAGCCTGCCTAAGTCAATGATTAAGGTGGCATCCGATGCCGGGGTTTCTATTTTCAAAACTCCTATGGTTACCATGCGCTTCATCAATGCCGCAACGCTGGCCCTGGAAAGCGACTTCGCACCTACCACTTCCAAGCATGGCAGCATGATGGACATCATGGGGATCGGGACGATGATCTGCGGCAGTAGCGGTATCGGTAAAAGTGAATGTGTGCTGGGACTCATCGAACGCGGGTACAGCTTGGTCAGTGATGACATCACCCGCTTTCGTCTGATTGAAGGTCGCGACCTGATCGGCACCTCACCACCGCTTACCCGTACCCACATGGAAATCCGCGGACTTGGCATCATCAATGTCTCTGCCATCTTCGGCGTCGGTAGCATCCGCCTGGATAAAAAACTGAACCTCGTCGTAACCCTCAAGGACTGGAATGAATTGGAGGAAGTCGACCGGATCGGCTTGGAAAAAGAAACCATGGAAATCCTCGGCATCGATATCCCGCACGTTACGATCCCGGTCCGTGTCGGTCGCGACCTGGCACGCCTGGTCGAAGTCGCTGCACTCGACCAGAAGCTGAAAGTATTCGGCCATAATAGCGCAGTCCAATTTAACCAAAGATTACTAGACCAAATGGCTAATACAGGCTAGTCTTGACGAGAAATTTCGGATTTGAATAAACTACATGCACGTTTTGGGAAAAAATAATACTACAGATAACCTTGAGAGAATTTCAGCGGAGCTCGTGGTGACCAATAAGCTCGGTCTTCACGCGCGCCCGGCAGCTATGTTTGTCAAAATTTCCAACCAGCATAAATCCGAAATCTGGGTTGAGAAGGATGGCGAGGAAGTAAACGGCAAGAGCATCATGGGTCTGATGATGCTGGCGGCTGGTCAAGGGTCCCGCCTGACCGTATCGGCCGAAGGGGAGGATGCCAGCGATGCTATCGAAGCCCTGCGCAGTCTGCTCGAAGGCAACTTCAATGAAGACTAATTGCTGCGGGCAAACTTTAGCCCCCTTAAGCAAACAATTTACTTAAACCATCACGGCGGGGGAGACGCCATGATGCCTGTATAAACTTGATGCCATGACGGAGTCCGCAACCAACGAAATCCGCTTACAGGGAATCGGGGTATCCCCGGGAATCGCACACGGGGTGGTGCAGTTGATCGGCGACGATGATGACGAGCCACCAGTTTATCGCATCAGCGAGCAGGAAGTCGAATCCGAGATCTCACGGCTACAGGCTGCTTTACTGGCAACCCGCGAACAGATTGTTGAAATGCAGCGCCGCATAGCTGGTGCAATCGGTGCCAAAGATGCCGGAATCTTTGACGCACATGTACTGGTAGTGGAAGACCAGACATTGATCGACGAAGTGGTCAAGATGCTGAAGGAGCAGCACTACAACGTGGAATACACCTTCCACAAGGTGGCAATGCGCTACGCACGCAGTATCGGTGATATTGATGACCCGTATCTTCGCGAGCGGGCACTCGATATTCAGGATGTTACACGACGCGTGATCAGCAACCTCACCGGAAGTTCTTCGCGCAACCTCGAGCACATGGACCAGCCGCACGTCCTGGTGGCGCACGATATCACGCCATCCGACACTGCCAGCATGAACCGTGATCTGGTGCTGGGCTTTGCAACGGATGGTGGCAGCAAGACGTCACACACGGCAATCATGGCCGGATCGCTGAACATTCCTGCCGTGGTCGGCTTGCATTCGATTACCTACAAGGTACGTACGGGCGATGATATCCTGCTCGACGGTTACGCTGGCACGGTAGTGATCAATCCCAGCGAACAGACACTGGCCGAATACGGCAAGATCGTCAGTAAGAAAGATGAGCTGGAGCGCGAGCTAGGGTTATTGCGTGAAACGCCTGCTGTTACCACGGATGGCCATCAAATCACCCTCTCGGCTAATATAGAGACGCCCAGTGAGCTGCCCGCTGTCATCGAAAGCGGTGCTGAGGGCGTCGGTCTTTATCGTACCGAATTCCTATTGATGAATCGGAGCACTGCTCCAGATGAGGAAGCGCAATATCGTGTTTACCGGAAAATTGTAAGTGGAGTGGCACCACATGCTGTGATCATTCGCACCTTGGATGTTGGCGGTGATAAATTTGCCGACAGCCTAGAGAGCGGGGTTGCCGAGGACAATCCGTTCTTGGGCTGGCGGGGAATCAGGTTTTGTCTCGAGCGTCCGGAAGTCTTCAAGCCCCAGCTGCGCGCTATTTTACGTGTCGGTGTCCACGGCAAGGTGATGGGCATGTTCCCGATGATCAGCTCGCTTGATGAGGTATTGCAAGCCAACGCACTGGTTGGTGAGTGTGCCGACGAACTCCGCAGCGAGGGTGTCGCGTACGCCGAAGATATGCGCTTCGGGGTAATGATTGAAGTGCCCAGCGCGGCACTAATCGCCGACCGGATTGCGCCGCATGTCGAATTTTTCAGTATCGGCACCAATGACTTGATCCAGTATACCACTGCTGTTGATCGCCTGAACGACCGGATCTCATCGCTGTATTCCCCCACCCATCCCGGGGTGCTACGCTTGATCAAGCAAGTATCGGAGGCGGCCCACCAACATGGCAAGTGGGTGGGAGTGTGTGGCGAGATGGCCGGCGAGCCGCTATTCGTGCCTTTGCTAATCGGTCTCGATATTGATGAGTTGAGTGTTGGGGCGGCTGTGCTCCCACGGGTCAAGAGCGCCATTCGCAACCTGGACGTCGGCAACTGTAGGGAATTGGCTAAACGCAGCCTCGGGTTGGCCAGTGCCGGAGAAGTATTGCACTTGTGCCGCGAGTTGGCAGCATCCCGCTATCCGGCACTTCTGTAGATGGTAGCAACACTGATGAATGGCGAATTTGTAATTGGCGCAACAGCTTGGTATGCTAGGCTCTTTTATCCCCTGATAGGATTTGAATAATTCAATAGGCGACGGTTCAATATGTCAGCAACAGCATCGATAACACAGCCGCTTGGCAACCAGACAGATTTCCGCGAACTGTACTGTCGTGCTTACGACTTCATCCTACAGGCCAGGACGTTGGATGAAAAATTTGCCAGCCTGTATCGGGCCGGAAAAATTCACGGTGGCGTCTTCCTTGGTTGTGGTCAGGAGGCCCTCAGCGTGGCGCTTGGGCTCCAGCTGCAAGAGGGCGATGTCTATGCACCGCTGATCCGTGACCAGGCCGGAAGATTGGCTTTCGGCGAGACTGTACTCGACGCTGCCAGGACCTACCTCGGGTCTCCACTGGGTCCGATGCGGGCTCGTGATGGCAATGTGCATCGCGGCAGGCCGCGTGCCGGGTTGCTGCCGATGATTAGTCATCTGGGCGCCATGATTTCCGTGACCAATGGTTGCCTGCTGGCACGCAAGCTACGTGGTGAAGAGGGCTTCGTGGGTGCCACCTGCATCGGTGACGGCGGTACTTCGACCGGCTCATTCCACGAAGCCTTGAATATGGCAGCAGTAGAAAACCTGCCGCTTATCCTAGTAGTAGCCAATAACCAGTACGCTTATTCAACGCCAAACTGCCGCCAATTCGTCTGTAAGGACCTGGTCGATAAAGCAAGCGGTTATGGTGTCAACGGCCACTCGATCGATGGTACTGACTTGGAACAATGCCTCAGCACGATGGCTGAAGCGGTGGCTGCCGCCCGTGCCGGTCGCGGTCCCCAGCTGATAGTGGCATCGCTGCTGCGCCTGGCCGGCCACGGCGAACACGATGTAGCGCAGTATGTTGACGAAGACCTTAAGCGCTCCCATTTGGGTAGGGACTGCCTACAGGTTGCTGAAAACTATCTGCTCGAGCGACAGTGGTTCACAGCCGAAGCAATCGCTCAAAAACGCGATCAAATTAATCGCCAGATCAACGATGTGGTCAGCAATGTGCAACAGGAAAAAGGCCCCGATCCTTACGCTGAAGACTGGCGGGCACTAGCCACCGCCCATCTGGTAGACGGTTACCAAGCACCATGAGTATCACCTACTTGGAGGCCATCAGGGAGGCTCAAGCCCGCGCACTTGCAGAAGACCCGAGGGTCTACATTTACGGCCAGGATGTCGGGCAATTTGGCGGTGCGTTCAAAGCCACCAAAAACCTGGCCCAGGAATTTCCCGGTCGTGTGCTGGATTCCCCAATTAGCGAGGATGCCATGGTCGGCAGCGCGGTAGGTGCAGCCATCGAAGGCATGCGCCCGATCATCGAGATGCAATTTGCAGACTTCTCGACTGCCGGATTCAACCAGATCGTCAACCAGGCAGCGACCTTGTTCTGGCGTACCGAGGTACCCTGCCCGGTAGTCATCCGCCTGCCCTCGGGGGGGACTTCCGGGGGTGGTCCGTTTCACTCCCAGAGCATGGAGTCAATTTACGCCCATTACCCGGGCCTGGTGGTCATGACACCGGCTACTGTCGACGATGCCTACAGCATGCTGCTGGAAGCGGTCGCCATTGATGACCCGGTCATCTTTTGCGAGCATAAATACCTTTATTACCACCTTAAGGCGGAACAACTGCCCACCCAGGCACTGCCGGTCGGCGAGGCCCGGATCGCCCGCCAGGGACGCGA
Source organism: uncultured Chthoniobacteraceae bacterium (assembly GCA_964443575.1). Classification (GTDB taxonomy): domain Bacteria; phylum Verrucomicrobiota; class Verrucomicrobiia; order Chthoniobacterales; family CAKUMP01; genus CAYUDZ01. Next base: position 6,982 of record CAYUDZ010000031.1, read on the forward strand.
TGCCACCATTGTGACCTACGGTGCCATGCTGCATGAGGCACTGGCGGCGGCGGAAGAATTGGCAAGTGAAGGCACCGAAATAGAAATCGTCGACTTACGCTGTGTCCGCCCGATTGACACCGACACCGTGCTGGCCTCAGTCGCCCGTACCGGGCGCCTGATGACCCTGGCCGAGGGCTGGCCTTGGGGCGGCGTCACGGCCGAGTTGGTAGCACGTGTCGTCGACGAAGGGTTTGCCTTGCTGGACGCACCGCCGGTCCGGGTAAATGCCAGGGATACACCGATCCCATACCACCCAAATTTGTGGGCCGAACACCGCCCCCGAGCCGCACGCATCCTTGAAGAAACCCGCAGACTCCTGCGACAATAATATCCGCTACTTATGCCACACGTTCCAGTCATCATGCCACAGTTGGGCGAATCAATCGCCGAAGCCACAGTCATCCGCTACCTGGTGAAGGTCGGCGACCAGGTAGCAGCCGATCAGGATGTCATGGAGGTTGAAACCAACAAAGCTGTCATGAGTGTCACCGCTCCATGTGCCGGTACGATGGCAGAGTGGAGCGCCCAAGAGGGAGAGAGTTATGCGGTGTCCAGTGTCCTCGGAAAGCTGGAAGTGACTGCCGAGGTGGCCGCTCAGCTGGGAATCGAAGAACAGGCACCACAGCCACATGCTGAGGCTGATCAGGCGACCTCCGAACAACCGCAAAACAAGAATTCAGATAGCAAGCCGGTGGCAGGAAAGAAATCCACGGTCGAGCCGACGGTGCGCGGGCTACCCGTGCCCGCCGAACATGCCGCGCGCGCCAGCTTCATGTCACCACGGCTCAAAGCCAGGATGACCGAA
>CAYUDZ010000031.1:7838-20247 GCA_964443575.1 uncultured Chthoniobacteraceae bacterium
CGGGTTACATGCCGCTGACCTTGCCGGGGTCGTCGGTAGCGGCTCTGGTGGCCGGGTGACCATCGGCGACTTCGAGCGCTTCATGGATGCCGTCGAACAGAATCGCACCACCCCGGCATCGTCGATGCGCGTTGCAGTAGCCGACGCTATGCGCCGTAGCTGGACCCGGCCGCTGGCCACTGTCGGTCTGCCATTTATACTCGATTTGATGCTGGCGCATCGTAAAACCCTGAACCCAAAGCCAGGGCCGGCACTCTACGCGCTGCGTGCCCTGGCCCTTGCGCTGGCAGAGAATAGCGCTGCCGCCGGACGGCTGGTCGGTGGACGGATCGTTCACCCTTCTTCGATCGACGTCGGCTTTGCTGTTGAAGCAGAGGACGGTGTGCTGGTGCCGGTGATCCGCGAAGCCGACAAGATCAGCCTGACCCAAATGGTTGGCAAATACAACGACCTGGTCGATCTGGCGCGCCGCCGCCGCCTGCCCGAGCATGCCACCGGTGGCTCGATCGCTACGATTACCAATTTTGGTACCTTTGGTTTGCAATGGGCCACCCCGATCCCGCTGCCGGAACAAACACTGGTGCTTGGGCTTGGCGCCGGGCGCAAGGTACCATTCTGGGATGAAGAAAAGCAGCAATTCGTGCCGGTTGTGGAAGCCGAGCTGACCCTCAGCTTTGACCATCGGGTGTTGGATGGCGGGGCTGCCGGACGCTTGCTGAGCAGGATCGCAGAATTGCTCAACAACCCGGCGGAGCTTTAAACCGCATCCCGATCTTAGCGGGACTATTGTGCGCTAAGACTATCGGCTGGTTAGCTCATCGATGATGTCAGCGAAAGCGGACTCGAGTTTTTCGGGTGACAGTTGCGGCCACTTTTCATAGTTGGCACAGTCACACCTAGCCCGGATCAATCACAAACTTCGTAGCGAGACGCAGCGCGAGGTGCTTGGATACAAGGCGGGCTAGAGACAGGGGACATTTTGTTCATTCCTGTAATGATCGCTGACCTTACAGGACATAATAAATCTGATTCCGATTGGAAATATGTCGGCAGCAAAGTTAATATGATATCAGGCAGTCAACGCACAGAAACATATAATACAACTGGAATCGGTACTACGAAGCTCAGAGATGGATCAATATATCTTGACAGTGATGCAATAGATTATTCGCGATGGAGACCTCAAAGAAAGGTTAAGCCACCTAAGTACTCTATTTTCAAAAAATAAACAACCTCAACAGTGAGCTCCCCTCAATCAAGAGTTTATGCGCATTTCAATTATCATCAATGTGTGAGTATTGGCGGCGATTTTCAGTCCATGACTAAAACGAGAATAAAAGTTACGCGCACTGGAAAAGGACACCAGCGTACAGCGGATTGTCGAAAAGTTGATTCATGACTATCTCGCCAAATATAGCTGAAAATGCATCTGATGCTCTGGCCTGTAATTTTGGGTTACCTGAAGACTTGGACCATAGCCAAATAAGGCAGGTCCTAGAACCGCATTATGCGATACGCCTCAAGCCGGAAAGCTCCCGTTCGCTGACATTTTACGACAGTTTTGACTGGCGCTTGTGGTTGGCCGGGATGGTATTGCATCGTGCGCCTGAGGATTTAGTTCTGTCGCGGCGCGCTGACGGCTGGTTGGGTCGGTCGTGTGCCGCCTTGCAGTTGGCAGCAGAACAACCGATGCCAGTGCTGGTGGCAGATTTTCCAAGCGGGCCATTATACGGCCGTCTCGAGAAGCTACTGGAGCTGCGCGGATTACTTCAGGTTGCATCGTTTGAGTTGCGCGAGCGCACGCTGGAGTTACTTGATGAGTCACGCAAAGTTGTGGTGCGGGTCGAATTGGTCATGCTTGATGAGGATGGTGCAGGTCGCAATGTCCATAAGCTGTGCCGGGTGCGACCGCTGCGCGGCTACGACCAGGACGCCAGCCACGTCGTGGAATTAGTTACAGCCAAACTTGGCATCAGCCCCCCGGACGCTGGCCCGCTCGATGCGTACTTTGTCAATCATGGGAAGCAACCGGCACCCTACACGCTGAAGCCGGACTTCGGGTTGCAAGCCAGCATGTCGGCGCGGGAGGCAGTATGCCAAATAGTGGCCACAATGCAGGCGATAGCACGTTCCAATGAAGGCGGTATCATCAATGATATCGACACCGAATTCCTCCACGACTTCCGGATTTGTATCCGCAAAATTCGATCGGTACTAAGTTTGATCAAGGACATCTTCCCGGAGGAGAGTACGCGAAAGCTCAAGCAGGCATACTCGGAGATCGGCAAGCGCACCAACCGCCTGCGCGACCTGGATGTGTATTTGCTCAATCCGGAGCAGTACAAACAATTCTTACCGGGACAGCTTCAGGACGGTGTGGATGCGATTGCCGTGGACTACTCTGCAGAGCGAGAGCGTGAGTGCAAGGCCGTCGCCAACTACCTGCGGTCAGCCGATTACCGCAAGACCGTTGATTGGCTCAACGAGTTTTTCGCCAACCCGGCAAAAAGTCCGCCAACGGAGCATTCGCAATTACCTCTGCTGCCATTAATTTCTCAACGGATCCGCAAGCGTTATCGCCGGATTGTCAAAATCAGCAAAGGGCTTGATCCATCGACGCCCGACGAGTCCATCCATCAGCTGCGCATCCACTGTAAGAAGCTCCGATATTTGCTGGAATTTTTCCAGGAGCTCTTCGCGGCGGAAAGTGTTGCCGTGATCACCAGGCAACTGCGCCGGTTGCAGAATACACTAGGCAAATTCAACGATTATTCGGTTCAGCAACAGGATCTCGTTAAGTACTGGCATGACCATCATACCGAGCGGCAGGATGACCCTGACCTGGCAATGAGTATCGGCGGGTTAATCGGGGCATTGCACTCGCTCCAGCAGGAGCAGCGCAAGGTAATCGAGAAGCGGCTGAGCGCCTTTTGTTCCCGCAAAGCGCAAGCCAGATTAGATGAACTTACCCGGGCCGGTCAAACCGCATCATCCGGGAAACTTGACACTCAGGAGGTAGCTCAATGAAAACGATTGCCGCCTACAGCATCAAAGGCGGGGTCGGTAAAACGGCGCTTGCGGTCAACCTCGCTTACACCCTGCGAGATTCCGGCAAACGGACGTTACTGGTCGACCTCGATCCGCAATGTGCGGCAGCCTACTACTTCCGGGTACAGCCTGCCGACAAATTCAAACTGCGCAACCAGCGCGCGGTTGCATCCCGGATGAGAGAGAATATCCGCGAGTCTGATTACCCCGGGCTCGACATTCTGCCATCCAACCTGGCCTACCGGAACTTCGATATCATGCTCGACCGGATGAAGAAATCACGCAGCCAACTGCGACGGCTGTTGAAATCACTGCGTGACGATTATGATACCATCGTGCTGGATTGCCCGCCGAACCTCACGCTGCTATCGGAAAACGTCTTCCGGGCAGCAGACATCCTGCTGGTACCGGTGATTCCGACCACCCTATCCGAGCGCACGCTCGAGCAGCTGTTCCGCTTCTTCCGCGATAAAAAATTCAACCGCAAACGGATCGTGCCATTTTTTTCGATGGCTCAGACCCGCAATCGTTTGCACCAGGACACGATTAGCCAGCTGCGTGAAAGATACCCGCAATTCCTTGACACGGTCATTCCATTTTCGGTGCATATCGAGCGCATGGGTCTGCGGCGCAAGCCGGCGTTGGCCTATGCTCCCAAGCATCCGGCCACATTGGCCTACCACGAGCTGTGTAACGAAATCCTGAGTCGTAAAGGAGTAGCCTGATGTCCGCCACAGCTGCTGAAATCGAACGCAAATTTCGCCTGGAAGAGCCACCTCCTGCGTTACTCGGCAAACGTGGCCACCGCATCTTCCAAGGCTATCTAATGCATGGTGAGCACCGCGAAATCCGCATTCGCCGCGACCACAAGAAATGCTACCTAACCGTCAAGGACGGCGACGGGTTGGTGCGGCAGGAAACGGAAACCACGATCCCGCGGAAACAATTTGAAATCCTCTGGCCACTAACTGCCGGACGCAGGATTACCAAGGTACGCCATCGACTGCGAATCAATCGGGTGACTTGTGAGATCGATATCTACGAGAACGGACTGAGTCCGCTGGTAATTGCCGAAGTCGAGTTCCCAAGTATTGCAGCCAGCCAGCAATTTAGCCCGCCGGACTATTTCGTCGAAGAGGTCACTGGCAAACCGGAATACCGCAATGTATTTCTGGCTAGCCACGGATTGCCTTCACATGCTGCAAGTGATTACCAGATCGGCGCGGTGCCCTACCTGCTGAAAGACGATGTGATGCATCTGGTGCTAATCACCAACTCCAACGGCGGTCGTTGGCTCATTCCCAAAGGACAGCCTGAACCTGACATGCCGCGCCCGGATGTGGCTTTGATGGAGGCAGTTGAAGAAGCCGGTGTGATCGGCAGCATCCACACCGGAGCGCGTGCCCGTGGCCGTATGGAAGACGGCAGTAGCATCTACCTCTATCCGGTCAAGGTGGCCACATTGCTCAAATCCTGGCCGGAGCGCAGCTCCCGCAAACGGGATGTGCTGCCGGCAGACCAGGCAATCAATAAAATTACCGACCGCAAATTGGCCGCCTCCGTCAAGCGGGTGGTCGCCAAGCTGCATTAAGCCGAGAGTAGAACAGCGGACGTTGCAATGGCTATATTGTCAGCTATTTTCCTGCGATGACTACGAAAGCTACTATAACAAAACGCGCTGCAGGCGACCGTGGCCCAACCGACCTCGGCTGGTTGCAGAGCCGACATACATTTTCCTTTGGCGAATACTACGACCCTGATCATATGGGTTACCGTTCCTTGCGCGTGATCAATGACGATCAAGTTGCGCCCGGCATGGGCTTTAGCACCCACCCGCACAGCTCAATGGAAATCTTTTCCTATGTGATCGAAGGCGAGCTGGCCCACAAGGACAGCATGGGCAATGGCAGCACGATCAAACCCGGGCAACTCCAGTACATGAGTGCTGGCAGTGGCGTGCAGCACAGCGAGTTCAACCCGTCCAAGGAGAATCCCGTCCATTTCCTGCAAATTTGGATCCAGCCAAAAGAAAAAGGCGGCGAACCCCGCTATCAGGAAGCCGATCCCGGGGCCAACCGGCAGCCCGACAGCCTGCAATTGCTGGCATCTCCCGACGGTGCCGACGGCTCGATCGCGATGCGCCAGGATGCTGAGCTGTATTTTGGTAATCTGGCCTCCGGCAAAGAAATCAGCATCGCAGAAAATTCCGCATATCCATATGGTTGGCTGCACGTCATCAGCGGTGAAGTGACGCTTGCTGAGCAATCATTTGGCCCGGGTGATGCCGCCTCAATCGAAGGCATGCTGCCAACAATCAAAGCAACCCATGGCGCTGAGTTTCTGCTCTTTCGGCTGAGTTGATTATCGGCCCTCACAGAGTCGCGGAGAACAGGCATGGAGTAGTATTTTTCTCTGAGTTTTCCGTGGCTCGGTACGAGATAATTATTTCTTCGTGTCTTAGTGCGAGTCAAAATGCCAGCATGCCCACCCGCAAAATCATCCATATCGACATGGACTGTTTCTATGCTGCTGTCGAGATGCGGGAGAATCCGGGGCTGGCCGATAAACCGATTGCGGTCGGTGGCGGCTCACGGCGCGGAGTAGTCACGACCTGCAACTATATTGCGCGCGAGTTCGGTGTGCGCTCGGCCATGCCCGGGTTCATGGCACGCGAACGCTGCCCGAAGCTAATATTCCTGCCGGTGCGCTTTGATCTGTATCGCGCCGAGTCACAAAAGATTCGTGCCATTTTAAAAGAGTACTCTGAGTTAGTCGAACCCTTGTCGCTCGACGAAGCCTACCTGGATGTCAGCCACCATGACCGTTATGCCTGGGATCTGGCCAAGGAGATCCGGGGACGCATCTTTGATGAAACCCAACTGACTGCTTCAGCCGGCATTGCCCCAAACAAGATGCTGGCCAAGATTGCCAGCGACTGGCGTAAACCGAACGGCCAGTTTGCGGTGACACCGGAGCAAATCGAAGCATTCATGGCAACGTTGCCGGTAAAAAAGATTTGGGGTGTCGGTCCTAAGAGCGTTGAAAAATTTGCCGCTCTTGGAATTGCAACCTGTGGCCAACTACAGCAACTCAGCAAGACCGAGCTGGCCCAACAATTCGGCCGCTGGGGCGAGGAATTATTCTCACTCTGCCGTGGTCACGACGACCGCCCGGTCGAACCCAACCGGATCCGTAAATCACTGAGCAATGAACGCACCTACGCCGATCACCTCGTTGGCCTCGATGCCTGCCAGTCGGCACTCGATACTTTGATCGATGAGCTGCTTGAAGATCTCACCAGCAAGGCATCAGATCGCGCTGTCCACAAAGCATTCATTAAAGTGAAATTTGCAGACTTCTCAAAGGTCACCCGTGATTGCCTGTGTACCGATCCCGAGCCGCAGATATTTCATATACTTCTGGCAAAAGCTCTTAAATCCAGCGAGCTGCCGGTCCGCCTGCTCGGCAGCGGCGTGCGCTTCATTGATCATGAGAAAAAACCAGCACCGGCCCAGCAGCAGTGGGATTTCGAGTAAAATACTAGAGGACCGAGTTCCACTTAAACCCAAAGTTCATCAGTACGCGGATTCAGAGGCAGCCCTGAGGGTGAATATTGTGTGCACTATTTGGCTTAGATCGAAAAAAATGCGGAAAACACCAGCTTATGCTACAGTCAAGATCTTATGGATATGATATCGAAAATAATTCTCATGGTGGTGACAAGTTGCGGTCAGATGGACGGCGTCAAGCCCACAGGCCGCTGAGGCATTACTCAAACAAATCACTGCTAAATAGTGGACACGGTTCAACTCAATGATTCGTCATCTGGCAATCGGTGATATCCACGGGTGCTATGACGCATTAATCACCCTCATCGAGTATGTCGGGATCCGGGATGATGATATTATAGTAGTATTAGGTGACTACATCGACCGTGGCCCTGACACACGGCGAGTCCTCGACTGGCTGATTGAATTTGATTCGACACACCAGCTGGTAGCACTCATGGGCAACCACGAGATCATGTTACTTGAATCGCGCTCCAGCCTCGAGGTCTATTTTCACTGGCTCCAGTTTGGCGGACGCGAGGCCCTGCAGTCGTACCAGATAATTAGCAACGCACCTGCAGGGCTCAAGGATATCCCAGCAGCACATTGGAAATTTGTTAAAAATCTGCGCAGTTACTACGAAACTACCACTCACATTTATGTCCATGGCATTGTCGATCCGCAGCTGCCCATGGGTGAGCAGTCTGAGCAAAGCCTATTCTGGGACCAATACTCAGATAGCTTTCCCGGCCACCAATCAGAAAAAGTTGTCGTCTGTGGACATAAGTCACAGGACTCTGGGCTGCCGGTTAGCAACGGTCAGGCCATCTGCATCGACACCGCAGCCTGGCGCGGACAATGGCTCAGTTGCCTCGACGTCGATAGCGGTACCATCTGGCAAGCCAACCAGCAGGGAGACACCAGGAAGCTTCACCTCGATGAGTTGAGACCCTAACCCGAATCCATCCGCAATCTGAAATCCATTTATCACGTTGCTACAAAAAAATTGGTATCACCCGATACACTCCCGGCACAGCAGTGACTCCGGGGCCAGCCTCAATCGCTCATCATCAATCGCGCTGTTGCACTTGGAGCACAGCCCATAAGATCCCGCATCCATACGCTCCAGTGCTGCCTGCAATTGTTGTAGTCGCAGTTGTTGGCGGCGTACCGCTTCCTTCGCCATCTCGTAACTTTGCATCGAATCCTGCCGTGACAGCCGCCCCTCGGTGCCATCGAGCTTAGCTGGCGGCTTGGCATGCTGCTGGCTTGTCGCAATTTCTTTTTCCAGCTCGAGGATTGTGTCCCGGACCTGCACCTCAAGTTCGATCAGCTCATCGACCGTCATGAAACTATTTTACAGTCCTGGCCATTTCCGCTTCGGCCTGCGCCAGCATGGAGAGTTCGGCAGCTTTGAAGGCATGCTCCTGGGTCATGGCTTTTTCGGTACGATTCAGGCAATCGATGATCAGCCGCCCGAAAAACGGGAACCCGACCTTACCCTGGCAATCAATGATCCGGTCGCCTTCATCGTCCACCAGGTAAATTTTGTTACCGCCGCGGTCCGAGGCCAGATCAATATATTTTCGCAACTCCATGTAACCTTTTTCACCAAGGATGAAGGCACGACCGTCGCCCCAGACTTTGGATCCCTTGGGGTTGAACCAGTCGAGTCGGCAATACGCGGAGGCACCGGAATCCATGACCATGCTGGTCTCCCCAAAATCCTCCAGCCCTGGAAAATCAGGATGCCCGAGGTTTTCCACGCGGGCGAAGTTGATCGTGGCGTCGCTCGACCCGGTATAAGTTAAAAATTGCTCCACCTGGTGCGAACCAATGTCAGTCAGGATGCCGCCGTAGCATTCTTTCTGAAAGAACCAGTCTGGTCGACTTGGCGCATTTAAGTTATGCGGTGCCATGATCAGGACTTGCAGCACCCTGCCGATGGCACCTCCGGCAATCAGCTCACCGGCCTGCCAGGCCGCTTCGTTCTCGAGGCGCTCTGAATAGCAAACCATGTACTTGCGTCCGGTCTCCTGCACCTTGGCGCGGGCGGCAGCCAACTGTTCGAGATTCGTGAATGGTGATTTATCGGTAAAATAATCTTTTCCGGCAGCCATCACCTGCAGGCCGATTTCGCAACGCTGGTTGGGAATAGCAGCCGCCGTAATTAGCTGGATCTGCTCATCCTCGAGCAGGTCTTCGAACCGGTCTACCAGCCGCACCCCATCGTCGATCAAGTCTTTGATTGGCTCCAACTTTTCCTGGTGTGGCTCGTAGATCGCCCGCAGTGTCCCTCCGGCCTGCACCAGGCCTTTGGTTTGGCCGTAGATGTGGCCGTGATCAAAGTGGCTGGCAGCAAAGGAAAATTCACCCGGCCCAACAACCGGCTCGGGACGCATCTCCGGCAAGTAATTCATTCCGTCTTTCATTATTATCTCCTCAGTTAAAAGCTCTGGTTGAAGTCATCAGTAATTTCCGCGGTCAAAGATTTCTTTTGATAAGTGGAATTCTTTATCCGTTGCTGCAGCTCTGCGTCATACTCCCCTGAATCGATCGGTAATTCAACCGTGCGGTTCTTAAATGAAGAGAGCAGCATCGCTTTGGCCAGCTCGACCGACTGGATGCCATCCTGTGCCGGTGCAATCAACGCTTGCTCACCGCGGATGGCAGCAGCAAAATTCTTGAGCTTACGATAGCGCGGGTCGGTGCGCTGGTTAAACATCGCCGCAAAGACTAATCCCGAATCCGGATCGTAAGCCGCAATGAGTTTTTCGCAGTCTGCTTTATGCACTGAAATCGGTTTCTCCACCAGCACATGCTTGCCGGCTGCCAGTGCTGCAATTCCCAGTGGCGTATGCTGGTAATGTGGCGTGGCAATCAGCACTGCATCCACCTCGGCATCGGCAAGCAGTTCGTCACTACTTGCATAGGCGGGAATTTCTGAAAACCCTACGACCGCTTGCGGGTTGATATCAGCCACCGCTGCCAGACTCAGCCCCGGGATCTGCCCGTCGCTGATCATTCGCGCATGAACCTTCTCCATGTTGCCTAAACCAATAATCCCAACAGCTATATCTTTACCCAAAGTCATCAGATTGAAAGGTAAGCAATTATGGCAATCATGCACTCAAAATATTGAGTCCGCCCAACAGCGGCTTCAGAATTGATTAACGCTGGACCCTGCCGGAGGCGCTGCCTTGCATGAGTGCTTCGACTTCCTGGCGTGAGCTCATGTTGAAGTCACCCTTGATGCTATGGGCCAGGCAGGAGGCCGCGACAGCAAAGTTGAGCTGGTCCTGCGGGCGGTCATAATCACCGCAGGTCAAGGCAAAGATCAGACCGGCAGCAAAGGAATCGCCACCACCCACCCGGTCGACGATATTGCGGATCTCATACGGTTGGTAATTGTCACCAGTCATCGGTGCAAAGTAAGGCTGATCGCCAGCCACATCATAGAACATCGCGCCCCAGTTATTGTGGGTAGCAGAGATGCTTTCGCGCAGCGTGATAGCAACATTTTTCACTGCAGAAAACCTGGCGGCTATCTGGCGCGCCACATCCGGGTAGCGGTCGATTTGCAGGCTCCCCGACTCCACATCGGTGTCCCCGGCATGGATATCGAGCACGTCGGCGGCATCCTCTTCATTACCGACAATCGTGTTCACATATTTCAGGAAGTCGGGCATGACCTCGCGCGCCAGGCTGCGGGGATCGCTGCCCGGACGCCAACGCCATAGATTTTTGCGGAAATTCAAGTCACAGGAAATATGGACTCCGGCAGCAGCAGCTTTCTCGGCAGCCCGGATCGCGGCGTGTGCAGCATTTTCGGATATCGCCAGCGTAATTCCTGAGATATGCAGCCATTGCGCATCGGCAAAGATCGTATCCCAATCATAGTCCTCTCCCGGACACAGCGAGATGGCACTGTGCTCGCGATCATAGATCACCCTGCTGGGTCTCTGGTTGGCACCAGTCTCGACAAAGTAGATACCAAACCGTCCGCTGCGCCTGAGAATATGCTCGACATCGACACCGAAGCCACGCATCTGGCGGACATACGCATCGGTCAGGGCATTATCCGGTAATGCGGTGACATAGCGGCTGCGCCCACCAAACAGCGCTACCGATGCCGCGACACTGCTTTCGGCACCACCGAAGCTGATATCCAGTTTGCCGGGGCTGACCTGTGCTAAACGATAAAATTGTTCCGGTGCCAGGCGCACCATGACCTCACCAAAAGTAACGACAGTTTTATTCATGACTCATTATTGTTCGCTAATATTCTTTGCCCGCTCGGTGATTCCCTGCCAATCTTCCGCAGCGATGGCCTTGGTACTGGCAATCCAGGAACCACCAACCGCTAAAATCATCGACTCCTGCAAATAGTCGCGGGCATTATCGGCGTTCAGCCCGCCCAGCGGCACAAACTGGAGGCCCAGGTGGGCGTACGGTGCCTGCATGCTTTTCAAATAGGGGAGCCCGCCACTCGGTTCCGCAGGAAAAAACTTGAGGATGTCACAACCGAATTCGAGTGCTTGCTCGATTTCGCTGGGAGTCACCACCCCGGGGGCAAACGGAAGCCCGCATTCCAGCGCCGCTCCGACAACCCGTGGGTTCATCCCAGGCGCCACCGCAGCATGCGCCCCCGCGTCTTTGAGCTGCAAAACCTGTTCGGGGGTTAGGACGGTACCAGCCATCAGGATGATTTCGGGGTAACAGCCGGCCAATGTCTTGATCGCTTCCAGGCCGGCCGGCGTACGCAAAGTAATTTCCAATACCGTAACCCCACCCGCCAACAAAGCTTCAGCCAATGGTTTGGCATGTTTTGCATCGTTGATGGTCACCGTGGCGACCGCCCGCGATGCCGCAAGCGACGCGCGCATCTCCTCACTGAACAATGATTTCATTTCCATAAATCGTTTCTCAACATTAAACTATTCAATCTGCTAGCATTGCGTGACACTTAGAACATCAACTCAGTCGGGCACTGCATGCAATGCCTTAAATATAGTCACTGTTTCTAACATGTGATTCTATAGCTGTGAACGAAAAGATGAGAGAATAAAGAATCTCGCCTAAACTGATGAAGAGCGGCTCCACCGAAAGGAGGAACCAAAGTCCATTATGCCACTGAATGCTAAGCTAATAGAAAAGTATTTGATCCGTCTGCCAAACAAATTAAATGAGATGAGGAAGTCCTGGTTTATAACTATATCACTGCTGGCCGGATTGGCTTGCCAGTCGTCCGCGAAAGATTTCACAACCACAGCGAGCGAAACCAGCTTCAGTGCCTACTACCGAGGGCAGCAGCTGTGGACTTACCGCCATGATCCGGCCGAGGCCAAGCCATGCTTTCATCCGTTGTCGTCGACCGATGGCACCATGTTCACCGACTTCCGTCCGGACGACCACCCGTGGCATCGGGGGGTATGGTTTTCGTGGAAATACATCAATGGCGTCAACTACTGGGAAGAAAATAGGCAGACCGGCCAGGCCGCCGGTGAGACACGCATCGTCACCTTCAAGCATCAGGTTACCGTGGCCGACACCGTCGAATTTGAACTGGCCATCGAGTATGGTCCCGCCGGCAGCAGCGAGGTTGTCCTAACTGAGCATCGGCAGGTTTCCGTTTCTCCGCCGGACTCAAGTGGCACCTACACGATCGACTGGTCGGCCAGCTTTGAGGCACAGGATAACGATGTGGAATTTGACCGCACCCCTCCCCCCGGTGAGCCTGACGGCAAAGCCTGGGGCGGCTATGCCGGTTGGTCGGTGCGTCTCAACAAAGACGTTCATGGCGGGACTTTTTT
>CAYUDZ010000031.1:20257-21707 GCA_964443575.1 uncultured Chthoniobacteraceae bacterium
AGTCATGGTGATAGGGGTGCCGACCGTCAACCCGCCCAGTGGGTGTTATTTCACGCGCCGGAGCAAGGATGCCTGCTATTCATGGATCATCCGCAGAACCTGAACTATCCGGTAAAGTGGTATATCAGCGAAGAAATGCCTTATTTCAGCCCGGCCGTCATTTATGATAACCCGCATACCTTGCCAGCAGGGCAAACCCTCTCATTACGCTACCGCCTGGTTGTCGCACCGGGAATACTAACGCCAACGACCGCCAGCGAGTATTGGAACGCATGGGCCGGAGATCAGTAATTTCTGCCTTAGATGTGACTAAGTATCCTTAGCATAATCGTGATCGTGACCATGACCTTGATCTACGGCTTGCTGTCGGTGGTTGCGATTATAGATTCGTATTTAGCAAACTTGTTCAGGGATGATATCGAGACCTATCGAACTTTTGAGCGAATAATATATGCAATATGCAGGATAGCACACCTGCCCCTCAATTATTTTATTGTCTAGGGCACGACAATTCGCAGAGCTTAACCCATGCGCGCAGCCGACAGCATTTTACAGCAATTGTCCAAATGGCTGGCCATTCCTGAACGCTTTACCGGCTTTGCCTGGCGTGGTGACCTGTTTGGTGGAGTAACCACGGCGATCGTGTCGCTGCCCCTGGCGCTAGCCTTCGGGGTAGCCTCAGGCGCGGGTGCGCAAGCCGGTCTGACCGGGGCCATAGTGGTCGGGTTGTTTGCGGCATTATTTGGCGGCACCCGCACCCTGATTTCCGAGCCGACCGGGCCGATGACCGTGATCATGACGGCAGTGATTACCAATCTGATTGCCTTGAACCCTGAAGATGGGCTGGCAATGGCCTTTGGGGTGGTGCTGGTAGCCGGGTTGACCCAAGTCGTATTTGGAATCTTTAAGCTTGGCAGATATGTCACGCTGATGCCCTACAGCGTCATTTCCGGTTTTATGTCCGGGATCGGGATCCTGCTGATCCTGTTACAAATTTACCCGCTATTTGGTCTCGATACGCCAAGTGGTGGAGCACTTGCTGCAGTCAGTGGTATGCCCGATCTGCTGGCGGCTGCACGCTGGCAGGAAGCAACAGTTGCTACCGTGGCATTGGGAATTCTATTTCTAATGCCGTCACGCTGGAAGAAGTGGTGCCCACCGCATTTGGCAGCTCTGTTACTGGGCAGCCTACTGGCCGTCCTGCTTTTTGCCCCAGGTGATTTGCGTTGCATCGGTGAGATACCAAATGCCATACCGGAATTTCGTCTGCCAATTTTTTCACCCGACCAGCTCACCATGATCATCGTCGAGGGTCTGGTACTCGGGGTGCTGGGCTGTATCGATACCCTGCTCACCGCAATGATCGCCGATAGCCTGACCAATAAAAGCCACGACTCCAACCGCGAGCTGGTCGGCCAGGGCATCGCCAATACCATGACCTCACTGTTCG
>CAYUDZ010000032.1:0-12339 GCA_964443575.1 uncultured Chthoniobacteraceae bacterium
TCATACAGCTCATAGCGAAATCCATCGCCCGCCTTGTACCCAAGCACCCCACGCTGCGTCTCGCTACGAAGTTTGTGATTTATCCGGGCTAGCGCTCGGTTGTCGGGGTTAATTGGCGCGGTGCAAAGTAATTTGCTGGAATGGGATTCCGAGATCAAATTCGTTGCAGGCATCGACGCCAACTTTATTCACCAGTCTTTCGAGCACTTGCTTTGCATGTGCTGCTTTACCGGTCACGTCGAGGATGGCCGCATAATCCAGCGATGAATTATTCGCCAGTCTAAATTCCAGCTTAAATCCGGCAATCCAGTCTTGCTCGAGATATTCGGTGAGCGCTTTATTGAAAAATTCTTCCATCTGTTCACGAACCCGATGAGTAACAGCAGGATCAGGCAGAGTAATCCCCAGTCGTTAAGTAGATAAAATACCATCAACATCGCGGCTAGCGAGCCAATGACAGATACCACAGCAAACCCTAATTCCATTGCACGGTAGGCAAAAGTGCGCATGCTTTTGTCTTTCTTAATGGTGCTGTTGATCAGGGCATCAAGGCTGGCTAGCGCCTGCTCGGTTTGGGAGTCGGCCGGCTGCTGGCCAGGCGAGGTAGCGCACAGCGAGATGGCAATCCCGAGTGCTAAGCCGCCGGCAACAATCAATCGCAAACGATCATGATGCAACCGTAAATGGTCTCGTCAATGAGTTAATCTGGATGGCTGGCTAATCGATTAATCCAAAGTGCTGGCCGAACGGCCAGTAGACAACAAAGCCGCGCCCAACCAGATTTTTCTCCGGTACGATGCCCCAGTAGCGACTGTCTGAGCTGTAGTAGCTGTTGTCACCTAACGCAAAGTATGAGTTGGAAGGCACCTTGAAGGTGGCCTCTGGTGTGCCAAGGAAATTAAAGCGGCCACCTTGGGCGCTCTGGTTGGAGTATCCGCGATAGCTGCCCTCACTGGCGATGACGCGTGCGATTCCCTGCTCCGTAGGCGGCTCACCATTAATCATCAACTTTGGAGGCTCAATTTGCAGGCTATCGCCGGGCAACCCGCACAGGCGTTTGATATAAAACTGGGAGCCCATGGCAGGATCCTGCCCGGCTTCGATTTTGCGAATTCCGGTTGTTTTAAAGACAAATACATCACCGCGCTTGGGCGGAAAAAAATGGTAGCTCATTTTATCTACAAAGACCTGGTCACCGGTGTCCACATAGCCACGGGCAATAACATCACCCTTATTGTAAGTCTTTCTCTTGTATACCACACGGTTCTGGTCATCGCGGACGACACTGCCGAATTGATCGATAACGGGTTCAGGCGGAGTGATGCCGAAGTAGCGGACCAGTGTGGCTGCCGGTGCCATCAATGTGTATTTACCATCAGTACAAATCACATCGGTGAAGGTGAAAAAATGAAAGCGCTGGTATTCTTTCAGGTTGAGGACCTGGTTGCCATCGCTCTGCGACACCAGGTTGATGTAGTTGCGTCCGTTCCACAGAAGTTGCCAGCCTTGAACTAAAAAATTAGGAGCTGCCTGTTCTTGCGGGTAGCCGACTACACCGTTGAGCGTTGGCTGCATCGAGCCGGTCGGGATTTTGAAAGGTTGCAGGAAGTACGCCTTGATGCCTGCGGCAATTACAATGGCAACTAAGAAGACTTCGACGTTATCACGGAATTCGCGATGCTTATAGGGTGGCATAATTGCCACGCATGCTTGATCCACTTGCTGCATCGCTTTTTCGGTGGTGCTCCTGTCACGGGTGCCGATGGCATCCTTTAAACCGTTAATCTTACCACTGAGCTGCTCAATTGTTTCCTCGTTCAGCAAGTCCTTGCGATAACGCAGCAACTTGCGGGCGCCGTGAAGCAGATCTTTGGCTCTCTTGATGTAGCGTGGTTGAAAAAACATGTGCGGACAGGGTTTCATTTCATCGATTGTAAATCAATGTGGTTTTTGGGTTCTTTTCCGGCGTTTTGTTGGCGGCGGCATGATGGCGCGTAGTTGGCGCAGTTCACCAAAGCATAGCAATTTGTCACCTTCCAGGATTTTGGTGTCCCCATCCGGGTTGGGGATGCTCTGATTATCGCGGGTGATACTCAAGACCTGGATGTTACGGTCGCGCAGGTCAGTGTGGCGGAGTGTACTGTCCTGCAGGTCGGGCATGCGATGGACTACGAACTCGGCTATTCCGTAGCCGGCGCTGAGTGACAGGCGCTGCCTGAGATCAACATCGGGAAAGAGAACCTTCTGTTCGATCTCCTCGATGATAGCTCCCGCAACATTGATGCCGGTGGCTGTCTCGATGCCTTCCAGCCCGGGGGACGAATTGACCTCGAGGATTTGCGGGCCATCGGCTCCCTCGAGCATGTCGACACCGGCCACCCGCAGGCCCATGATTTTCGCTGCCCGGATGGCGGCATCACGATAAGTTTCATCCAGGTCCAGCGCTTCAGCCCGTCCACCACGATGCACATTACTGCGGAACTCATCGCCGGCAGCAACCCGTCGCATGGCAGCCACCACGCGATCGCCGACAACAAATGCCCGAATGTCACGTCCCTTGCTTTCCTTGACAAACTTTTGAATTAACACGAACTGGCGGGTGCTCTGAAAAGTCTCGATGATGGCTTGGGCGACCTTGTTGGTATCAGCAAGGATGACTCCGACCCCCTGTGTGCCCTCAAGCAATTTGATAATTACCGGGGCTCCGCCGACGCGTTCGATGGCGGGCAGCACCTCACTGCGGCGGCGGACAAAAGCTGTGTGTGGCAGGCCGATGTCATGCCGACTCAGGATTTGCAGGGAATGCAGTTTATCGCGTGAGCGGGCGATGGCGATTGCCGGATTGATGCTAAACACTCCCATTTGCTCAAACTGCCGCAGCACCGCCAGTCCATAAAAAGTAATCGAGGCCCCGATCCTGGGAATAGTTGCATCATAGTGTGATAGACTCTTGCCGCGAAAAAATAGGTCCGGTTGTTCCTGCTCGATGCCCAGCGAGAATGCCAGGGTATCAAGCACCTTTACTTTGTGGCCACTCGCTTCTCCCGCTTCGCGCAAGCGACGCGTGCTGTAGCAATTAGGTGATCTGGATAAGATAGCAATTTTCATGGGTGCTTTGATTGAGCAGGTTGATGTTTTGGACTTAGCAGCATTCTCTTGCTGGGATCAATTTGGAAATCGTGTAAGGCGGTGCGCCCGAGTAGCATGCGAAACTCCATTTTGTCGCGCGACACCAGCGACAGCTCGATGATTTTGGTGATCGGCCCGATATGGACCATGGCATCGACAAAACAGCGGCGCTGGTAAATTCCGTTGCTCGAGCGGACCCGACCCCAGCGCTTGGGTAAGGCCACGACATGCTTATGCCCCGGGTGCAGCTTGGTTCCGTGGATTACATCAAAACTTACTTTCCCGGACTTCAGTTTTTTAAAATTTTCGACATGCAGGGCACTATTGAGCGCTCCAGTGTCTATTTTTGCTTTTACACCGGGAATTTTCCATGCAGGGAAATCAACCAGTTCGGTCCAGCCGATCAGCAGCTTTTTTTTCACTACCGAGAGATAGACGAATTCGGGTGTTATCGCCAAGTGCAATTGTAGCGGATGATATTGTCACTTGTAGCTGGCTGCTCGGCGTGTTAGGCAAATTGCCATGGACGCACAAGATCTTGAAAAAACCACAGAACAGGTCAACGAACTGGCACAGCAAGTGATCAGCATGGCAGTGGAATATGCCCCCAAATTGGCGCTGGCTTTATTCACATTGGTCATCGGGCTTTGGATTATAAAAATATTTGGCAAATGGCTTGGCGCTACCATGGTTCAACGCGATGTGGATCCTTCATTACGCGGCTTTGCCAAGAGTTTGACAGTCACTGTTCTGAGAGTCCTGTTAGCGGTTACTGTGGCCGGCATGGTGGGGATCCAAATGACCTCGTTCATTGCTATTCTGGGTGCCGCTTCGTTGGCTGTGGGGCTGGCCCTCCAGGGTACCTTACAGAATTTTGCCGGTGGGGTGCTGATCCTGCTGCTGAAGCCATTCAAGGCTGGTGACTTCATCGAGACAAGCGACTATGCCGGTTCGGTCGAAACCATCCAGATTTTCAATACCACGCTGGTTACCCCGGATGGCAACCATGTGATTCTGCCGAATTCTTCGATCTCATCGGCCTCGCTGATCAATTATTCGACCCACCCGACGCGCAAGCTCGACTTGGTCATGGGTATTGGCTACGACGACGATATCGAGCTTGCCCGACGGACGCTGCTTGGGCTGGTTGAGGCTGATGAGCGTGTGCTCGATGACCCCAAGCCCGAAGTTTTGCTGACCGAGCTCGGCGCCAGTTCAGTCAACCTGACATTACGCTGCTGGTTGAAAAACGAAGACTTTTGGCCGGCTAGCTTTGAATTGCGTGAAAAAGGGAAAAAAGCCTTCGACGCTGCCGGCTTGAGCATCCCCTTCCCGCAACGCGACGTGCATATGTACCAGCACTAGCCCGACAACAAAACTACATTTGATCAAGACTTTAACAAGCTTACCGGTATAACGTTAAGCGACATCCTCTATGAAAAGAATTCTCTCCGGCATCCAGCCCAGTGGCGCGGCCCACATCGGCAACTACTTTGGCATGATGCGTCCCGCTATTGAGATGCAGCATGACGGTGAAGCGTATTATTTTATAGCCGATTACCATGCGCTGACTTCGCTGCGCGACCCCGACGAGTTACGTGGCAACGTCAGGTCGGTGGCGCTCGATTTTCTTGCCTGTGGGCTGGATCCTGAGAAGTCGGTCTTTTACCGGCAGTCGGATGTGCCTGAAGTCAATGAACTGGCGTGGATATTGAGCACTATGACACCGATGGGGTTGCTCGAGCGCTGCCATAGCTACAAGGATAAGTTGGCACGTGGTTTGGCGCCATCGCACGGTTTATTTGCTTACCCGATTTTAATGGCCGCAGATATCCTGATAGTCGATAGCGATATCGTGCCGGTAGGCCGCGACCAGAAGCAGCATATTGAAGTAGCACGCGACATAGCCGTCAAAGTCAATGAATGCTACGGTGAGGTGTTGCGACTGCCAGAGCCCGATATTCGTACTGAGGTAGCAGTTATTCCCGGACTGGACGGCCAAAAAATGAGCAAGAGTTACGAAAATACCATTCCGCTATTTCTACCTGAAAAAAAACTACGCAAGCAGGTGATGAAAATTGTGACCGATTCAACGCCGGTCGAAGAGCCAAAGGATCCCGACAATTCCACTATCGTTGCACTATTTAAATTGTTTGCAGAACCGGCTGAGGTCTCTGCGATGGAAGATGATTTCCGGGCCGGTGGCAGCGGCTATGGCGACTTTAAGCAACGGCTATTTGAGAAAATCCGTGACTACTTTGCGCCAATGGCAGAGCGGCGAGCCGAACTCAAAAAGGATCCGGAATATATCGAAAAAGTCCTGCAAGAGGGTGCTAAGCGTGCCCGCGAGACAGCAGACAAAACCCTGCACAGAGTGCGCCAAGCTGTCGGCCTGAAATGACACCACACCCACCACGCGACCTGCTCGGACTGTATCGCACGGCTTGCGGTGCCTGGCTTGGCATTGCCTTATACCTTGGCTTCGGAATTACCAAGACCTTATTTGAGGTATATTCTTCCCATCAGGCTGGCGAGATCACAGCGCTGCTATTTCCTCCCTACTACATTGGCCTGTATATTGCAGGTTCACTGGCAGCAATTGCCATGGCGCTGAGCCATAAGGTATGTAGCAATTGGAAACCGTGCCTGATACTCGTTCTTTTTGCACTGATTTTTATTGGTACGGTGGATTTTAAGATTACGCCGGTAATGCAGGCGTTGAGTTTACCTGCAGAGCGCCCGCAATTTGCGCGGCTCCATGGGTTGAGTATGATCCTCAACCTGGTTGCACTGATAGCTGTTGCAGTGGCGTTAGTGATCGGCAGGCGGCTGCCCACTGGCGTCGACCAGGTTGGCGAAGAAGAGACGGCCAGCTGAAGTTTTTAGGGTGCTAGATATTTCCACATCCACCAGGCTGCCAATCTGCTCGTGGGCGTTGTTTACCACGATCATCGTCCCATCTTCGATGAAGCCGACCGCTTGATGAGAGTCTTTACCTTGCTTGGTGAGTTGCAGTTGCAGCCTTTGGCCGGGCGTCAGTGGCGGTCGCATGGCACCCTGTAGCTCATTCAGGTTGAGCGTTACCACTTGCTGTAAGCGCGCCACTTTAGCCAATGGAGTATCATTGGTTAGCAGGCGGGCATTCAGCAATTGTGCAATATTCACGAGTCGCTGGTCGACCGCCAAGTCACTCTGGCCGGTGCTTTTATCGATTATCACATCGAAGTCGGGTGAGCTTTTCATTTGGCCGAGGTTATCCAAGCCGCGACGCCCGCTTTCGCGCTTCTGTGATTCACTGGAGTCGGCAAGCTGTTGCAGCTCGTCGATTACGAAGTCAGGTATTACTACGGAACCACTCAAGAACCCCGTTTCTACAATTTGGAGAATCCGACCGTCGATCAGGATATTGGAATCGACCACAACCGGCGCGTCATAGACAGACTGCCGCGAAAATCGGACATAAGGAATAATCAACGAAAATTCGTCACGATTACTGCGCATCGCCAGCATCATGCCAAGGTAACCGAAAACGATATAAACGAGCAGGCTGATTGCCCAGGCGATATCTTCCGGCAGATATTTGAGTACTTCCGAAGCGGTTAACAGACGCGAGAAAATCATCCCCAGTAACAACCCGAATGTAGCGGAGGAAAAAGCTCGCAGCGAAAAGCCGTGCAATAGCCTGTCGACCAACACCAGCAGTAATCCACCAATCAGGCCGATGATGATGCCGATTGCTGTATTATCAGAAAGCTCGTAACCTGCCAGGGCACCGACTGCGGCCGCAAAAATCACAAACAGCGTGCGCAGCAGGTTGGTCGTGGAATTGGGGGTCATTCCATTTTATCTTCGTGTTGGGTTGCCGGTGCGCGGTGCCGGGGGCTGAAATGCTCCTGTCTCATCCTCCTCATCGAGAGCTGAGTCACGGTAAAAGATCACGCCATGTTCTTTAAGGTTGTAGATCAAGGCTTCCAGGTTTGCGCCCAATTCTTCATCAGCTATTAAGCGGCCAATTATGCCTTTACCCGCCGATGTCTGCTCGACCAGCGTGTTGACTGTCGCCAGAGCGTCACGTGCATTTTGCATGGCAACCCGAACATCTTCCCCGGCCAGCTTGGCGGATAGCATCGCTTCATCTGCACGCAGCACGGTGCGGTTGGCATTATCGAGAATTTCATCGATCCGCTCACCGGACTCCGCCAGCGCCGAGGTGGTTTCCTTAACGTTTTCCGATGAGTCACGAAAGCTCGCGAGCATGACATCGACATCCTCGACATTGCCTTCGCTTAAAATTTCCTGGTCGAGCCTTACCACTACTTCATTAATATTGCTAACCGTGTTACGCAGGTCGACCATGAGGTCGGTGCCTTCGCGGGTCAGGTCATCCAACCCGGCTTCCCTGCTGCCGGCCAGCACGCTTCCTGGCTCGATACTTTCACCGCTGATTTCAGCAGGAGGCAGCACGTTCACGAAGCGGTCACCCATCAGGCCTGAACTGCCGACCTGAAACCTCGAGCCGGTAGGGATATTTATATTTGAGTAAATTTGTAATGTCACCTCGACACCGGTTGCTTTTTCCAGCGCGACCGGATCATTCGTAATGATTGGCTCGCTGGATACCCAACCCACCTTGGCACCATTAAGCAGCACGTTGGAATCCTTGAGCAAGCCGCTGGCATTTTCAAACTCAACGGTGATCGAGTAGTTGCTGCGCAGACCTTCCCCGAAACGACTAAAACTCAGAGTCATCCACGCGATCAGCACCAAGCCGGCCAGCACGAACAGCCCAACCTTAATTTCCACGCCTTTTTCGTCGACATTCATTAGCTTTCGTCCTCCATGGGATATTCTGCGGTATGCGAGCGTCCTTCAACGAAGTCGGCAATGCAAGGATCGTTCGATTGCTTCAATTCCTCGGGAGTACCAAGGAAGTAAATTCTGCCCTCGTGTAAGTAAGCAACTCGGTTCGCTATCTGGGAAACACTCTTCATATCATGTGATACAACAATCGAAGTCACATTGAACTGGCTTTGCAAGCGCCGAATCAGGTGATCGATACTATCGGCAACGATCGGATCGAGCCCGGAAGTTGGTTCATCATACAGGATGCAGCGCGGGTGAGTGATGATGGCACGCGCCAGCGCTACCCGCTTTTTCATGCCACCAGACAGATTCACCGGCATCTTTTGCTGTTGACCGTCCAGCGCGACCACTGCCAGCGCCTCGGCTACCAGGTGCGCGATTTTCTGATCATCGCGCTCGCCTGCCTCCCGCAACGGAAAGGCGACATTCTGCTCGACAGTCATCGAGTCAAACAAGGCACCATTCTGGAAGAGCATACCAACCTGCTTACGAATAGCGCCCATCTGCCGCTCGTTCAATTTCGTGATATTGACGTCGCCACAAAAGATTTCTCCTTGATCCGGCTTAATTAAACCGATCACATGGCGCAGCAGCACGCTCTTGCCGCCACCGCTACGACCGATGACGACGAGAGTTTCGCCATCGACTATATTCAAGTTGACCCCGCGCAGGACAGCTTGCTGCCCCAACTTTTTATGGACATTGCGCAGTTCGATCATTACGGGAAAAGCACATTCAGGCCCAAGGTCAGGAAGAAGTTAAAAATCAGTATGGCCAGTGAAGCATGGACCACGGCCTCGGTTGTACTGCGACCGACGCCGACGGCACCATCGGTAGCATTCAACCCCTGGCGGCAGCAGATAAGAACGATGAGAATCCCGAATACCAAGCCTTTAATTAAGCCGGTTGCAAAGTCAGATTGATTGGTAAACAGAAGGATATTGCGAATAAAATACGGCTCGGGTATTCCCAACATATGGACCCCGACATAATAAGATGCGAGAATACTGAATCCGATACTCTCGGCGACCAATAGAGGCATCGAAACACACATCGCCAAGAATCTCGGGATGACCAGATAATCCACCGGGTGGACGGCTAGTGCCCGAAGCGCATCGATTTGCTCGGTTACTTTCATCGTACCGATTTCAGCGGTCATGGCCGCCCCGACCCTGCCGGCCAGCATCAGTGAAGTCATCACCGGGCCAAGTTCGCGGCACATGGCAATGGATACGACCGAGCCGACTGCCGAGTCCATGCCCAGCTCGTGGAATTGATAAAACGTCTGCGCTGTAAAGACGGCGCCGGTAAATGCTCCCGTGACAATGACGACCAGTTGCGAGCGGATTCCAATATCGATGATCTGCAAGAAGAAAAGTCGCCAACGCGGACGACCGGTATACAACCCCTGCAAGATCCCGGCTGAGAGCAAGGCGAGTTCACCCGCATAGCTGAACGCATTAATTGTTCTGCTGCCAAGTGCCTGAACTGGTTTGAGTAAGGCCGTTTGCATTGCTCAATGACATCTAAGCTGATCGGCTCTCGGATACCAGAACTTTACTATCAATTCTTGAGCGGTGATCTGCCAGCCGCCGCATAGTGCGTTGCGGTCTTGTGGGTGGTGCCGTTAATTCAGCGGTTGAGTTTTTGATTTTGAGCGCAACTGGGGCGGAATTAACCCGACGAACCGTGGCTCCAGGCTAAGCCTTTGAAAAATCGCCTTGATGTCATCAATGGTGAAGCTGGGTTCGTCCATCTCCATATAAACTATATCGTGATTGGTATCCACTTTGTAGCGCAATCCAGATAGCGCAGCCATCTCATGATCCAGTTGCAATACTTTGTTCAGATCACGAATTCCAGCGGCATAAACTTCAAGTTCAATCATGGCGGTTGGGGACAACTACAAATACATTGCCTGAATAATCCGCAGTACTCAACTGAATAATTGAGTCGAGCAGTATGCAAGCTCGAGCACATTAGGCTTTTTAGTTACTGTTTACTGCGGCCAAACGAATTTTGATTGATGGCAGGCGCTGCAACAGGAATACTCCTGCCATGAGTCTAGAAGGAAAAGTAGCGGTAGTGACCGGAGCCGGTCGTGGAATTGGATTGGCGATCGCGGAAACCTTGGCTGCCGATGGAGCGCAACTGGCCGTGGTAAGCAGGACCGAAAGCAATTCGCAGGCGGCAGCAGAAAAAATTTCTGCCACGGGGGCGACGGCGCGTGCTTACGCTGTCGATGTGGCAGACTTTAGGGCGGTTCAGGATTTGGGTGAGCAAATATTGCAGGACTTTGGACGTGTCGACATACTGGTTAACAATGCGGGAGTGACGCGCGACACGCTGGCAATGCGCATGAGCGAGGAGGACTGGGACACGGTGATATCCACCAACCTCAAAGGGGCATTTAATGTCAGCCAGGCATTTTTGCGCAGTTTGCTGAAACAACGATCAGGTAAAATCATCAATATCAGCTCGGTCATCGGCTTGATTGGCAATGCCGGCCAAGCCAACTATGCTGCCAGCAAAGCCGGTCTCTTTGGGCTCACTAAATCGCTGGCCAAAGAATGTGCCTCGCGTGGCATCACGGTCAATGCGGTTGCCCCCGGATTTATCATTACTGACATGACGGGTGTGCTTGCCGACGAAATCAAGGAGGGTGTACTGAAGCAGATCCCACTCGGACGCCTCGGAGCAGTCGAGGATATTGCTGCTGCGGTTGAGTTTCTGGCCGGTGATAAGTCCAACTACATTACCGGACAGGTGTTGACCGTAGACGGCGGCATGGTGATGTAAATTTACTAACATGATCGAAGTCTTGGTACTCAGGCATGCGCAAGCGGTCGATATAGCGAACAACGATCACTCGCGCGAGTTGACTGATAAGGGCCGCCGCCAATCCGAGAAAGTTGGTAAATTTTGCCACAAACACGGGCTGGTACCTGAGACCATCGTAACCAGCCCGGTGTTGCGAGCCCGTCAGACCGCAGAGGTAGTAGCCGAAGTCACCGGTGTGAAGAATATCATTGAAGCAGCAGCGTTAGCCTGCGGTGCCAGCCCGCAGGATTATTACACCGTGATCAAAGAAGTCGGATCGCACGGGCCAATCATGGTGGTCGGCCATCAGCCTGACATGGGAGAGTTGCTTGCCGATGCGCTCGGCTGTAGCTGTGAAATTGAGGTGAAAAAAGCGGCATTGATATGCCTGGAAATGCATGGACTTCGCAGTTCCGCCTCGACCTTGCGTTTTCAGCTTCCCGTGTCATTGATGTAGCTTATGAGCGACGAGCAACCACAGCAGAAGGCCAGGGTCCAATGCCCGACTTGTGGTAAAGAAGCAGTATTTTTTGAGCCTCCGATCGGACCCTTTTGCACGCAGCGCTGCAAACTGGCAGACCTCGGCCGCTGGCTAGCCGAAGACTATGCCGTCTCAGAACCCCTGCGCCCGGACCACTTCGACGAATACGCCGATACCGATCCGGAGGGCAATTAAGCCGTTGTAGCCGCTCTTGTCGCAGGGGCTTGATCGACTTGTTTCAATCCGCGCCCCCGCGTGGGGGCAAGTGGTGCATTTAACAGCAATTCTTTGCTGATGCTTTTGCAGCAGCGGCCTGTGCTCGCTGTTTAAGTTTATGCACCAATTTACGATTACGTTCGATTTCTTTCGCTCGGTACTCTGGTGTCGCTGAGAGTAGATGGCCAGTCCCAGTTTTTGAGAAATTGGGCTCGGGCTCGTAGCGGTGAATGTTGGCTAACGCGCCCTCAATCACATCCTCGGTCGTCAGATGCTTCAATAAGTCCGTTCTCAATTTCAACATATTAAATTATAATACATCTGTATGTTGTAGACAAGTTCATCGGTTCATCCCCACGCGGGTGGGGAATACTTGCCACCAAATGTTGCAAAGTTCCTGCGCGGCGGTTCATCCCCACGCGGGTGGGGAATACACTTACCGGCCCCCATAGCCGATCAACTTTGACGGTTCATCCCCACGCGGGTGGGGAATACTGTTGCCGGGTGAGGTATAAATGCACCCTGCTCGGTTCATCCCCACGCGGGTGGGGAATACTCGCTTTTCTGCTATGCGCTGTTTGCGCTCAGCGGTTCATCCCCACGCGGGTGGGGAATACCTCCCGGCTAGCAAATCGCTGATCCTATCAAACGGTTCATCCCCACGCGGGTGGGGAATACTTGCATCAGGCATGGGTAACGCTTATGCAGGCTGGTTCATCCCCACGCGGGTGGGGAATACCAAAATGTCTTTTATGCCCTGCGTCCGCTCAACGGTTCATCCCCACGCGGGTGGGGAATACCTCCCGGCTAGCAAATCACTGATCCTATCA
>CAYUDZ010000032.1:12349-21640 GCA_964443575.1 uncultured Chthoniobacteraceae bacterium
GGTGGGGAATACCTATAAAATCTGCAGCTGCAGAAGCTGGTGAGCGGTTCATCCCCACGCGGGTGGGGAATACTCTCTATTATCAGAGGGTTATGCCATTTGCAGGACAATAATTCATTGTTTTTATAAGGCTAGAATGGGCAATTTTCACTCCAGGCTTCAGCAACCAGCGAGATGCCCGAAAGGTTGGTATCACGCTTTCCAGATTTTCCCTCAGGGCCAATTCTTTCGATTATGTACCCTTGGCAATTAGGGCTAGAAGAAACTGAGAGCAGGCCAAAGTCCTCGGGAGCATTACGAAGGATAAAATCGAGGACTTTACGGTGTGTTCTTGGATTCAGAGTGCCGACAAATACATTTGGCTTTGGTTCAATAAACCACCTTTTCAAATGTCCCCTGATGGCCGGTGGAACATCGTTAGCTACAAGTACGGTCATAGAAAATCAATTATCGCGAGATGAATTCGTTACTGTCTGGGTTGCAATGGGTAGGTTTTGGCATTAGTCGGGTCATCAATATCAGTGAAGAGTTTTTTAAGATCATCAGGCATGCGTCTTAAGATTCTCTTTTCTTCGATCCTGTTCTTTAAGAGCTTTCTTACCATGGTGCCGTCATCCCTGGGGTCAATGGAGATGGCCTCAAAAGCAGCTGGCCATGCGGTTATGTGTTTGTAGAGGTCTGCGGCATCGTAAATAAAGGGGAGAGTGCCTGCCTGATGGATGAATCCGAGTTGTGGAATGAATCCCATAGAGCAACAAACAGCTGCAGTCAGCGAGTATAGAGAGGCGGTGGCAGCAGAGAGGGCACGGTTGATGTTATCGGCTAGATTCCAGTTGGCTGGATTATAATCCCGACCTTTCCAGGTGACGCCATATTGATTACCAAGATCCTCATAGATCTGCTTCACTCTTTTCCCTTCCATACCGCGCAACTGCTTGATGGTGATGCCGCCGGTCTCCACGTCTGAGAATCGGTGGCGGAACATACGCCTGGCAATCTCGTTACGTTTATGCGTGGCAGCCCATGCAGCGGCGTGAATCCGGGCCATGGAATTGTCGTGATTGGGGGTAATTCCGAAGGCGTAGAAGCGTAGGCCGTCTGCACCGAGCCAGAAAATAGGACAATTGCACTGGGCTGAGGCCTTGATGGCGGCGTGGGTGACGGTGGTGCCAGGGCCAAGAATTAGAGCGGAAAGGGTGGCTACGGGGAGGCGGCAGACGAGACCGTCTTTTTGGATCCATTTGATAGAGGCGTCATCGACTTCAACTCGACCATGTTCCAAATAGATTGGTGTCCACCGGTCTTTAGCGGGAGCAAGGGTATCAAGAGGTGGGCGTTCGAATATGGGCATGGTGAATTTGAAATTTCAGATTTGAGAGACTGGAAAAGCGACTTTTCAAATTTCAGATTTGAGAATTCAAATGCGTCTGACAGGACGGGAAACGAATTTGCGACCGCCGTAGGATACTGGCTGGTCTGACTGATGCCACGAGCCGTCGGTGCTTTCTTCTGATTGACCACTGGCAATCAGGGGTCGGTGTTCCTTGGGAAAGCGGTCCAGCAGGCGGTCGATTGCTGCTGATGCCGTATCAGCCAAGACGGGCGATAGCGGAGCGGCAGGGAGGCAACATTTTCTACCAAACCAGATTCCCCAGACGGGATTTTCCAAGGCTGAGGAGCAGCGCTGGAGGGCTTCATGGGTTCCTTCGAGGGTGGCAACGAAGCGCGCATCGGTGAGGTAGGTACGGTGAGTAAGTACAGTCGTAGATGGAGCTCCAGCAGCTTTACGAGAAATATGCATTCGTTCATGGGGGTCAGCTCGGTCGTACCCTCCGCCAACCGTGTGGTAATCCTCTAAGCGCACCATCTCGTGGTTATTCTTTTCCCATTTAAGGCCATATACGCAAAACCGCAACTCAGCCAACTGGGCCAATTCTTCTGCCTCTTTCTTACCATGCTTATCGATCCCGAGGGCGGCGGCGATGATGCCGAGCACTCCACTTTTAGTGGGATAGCTTTCGGTACCGCGCCGTTGGAAGCGTGATGAGCAACCCCAAGCCTGCATAGGTGCGTCGAGGTAGATAGCGAGGGCGTGATCAGATGCCATCGGTCAGTCCTTTGATAAACTCATCGAGCCCTATGTCTGGAATGCAGTCTTCCCAGGCGGTTTTGATGTCCCAAGTAGTTTTCAGGGCTTCATGGTGCTCTTTCATTTTCGCTAGCGACGCTTCGGCATAACCCTTTCCATTGGCGCAGACTCCCTCTTCGAACGCATTGATCAACTGAATGGGCTGGCCGACATCCTTGCGGATACCGAGGACGGCATGAGGCATGGTATGGGAATTCATCGAGTTTTTTCTGGCACCGGGAACTGAGAGCAGGGTGGCGCGAATAAAAGCGTCCAAAACTGCCTTTCGTTGTTCCTGTTCGAGAGCGGCGAGGTGTTTCTCATCAAAGAGCAGGTCGAGGTTCACTGCCGCGTAGCGGTAGTAAGTGGCGGAGGTGAATTCCAGCGTGCCCATACCACCACTTCCCGCACGATCTTCTTCAGCTACCGTAGGGTCTTCATTCTGCCGATCATCCACAGCTGTCCAAAAGTCAATTTCATTTGAGGCTTTGTGAGTCGATAAGGCATGACTGAACATCGATGCCCCTTCAAGGGTTAAGGAATGATCAGAGGCTACCATTCGACCAAAGAGGGCAATATCAGCAGCATCTACCAATTTTGCCTTTAATGCCTTCTCTCCAGCCTTAGCAATCTTATCTGCTTGTTTTTTATCTTTTGTATCAATGATATCCTTTATTTCTGCAGCAATCTGATCCAGCTCTAGCGGTGAAAACATCCCCATGGTTTTGACCTTCAAAACACCCTTTTTTTCAGCATTGCTGTCTAAAGTCCCAATTTTGTCACAAAATATCTTAGCCGCTTCTATTGCCTGATCATCTCCAACCCCCAAACCTTTAAGGCGGTCCCGCAAAGGGACTACAATCAACCGGGTTCTTTCCCCCTGAAAAAGTTCGGGAGAAAGGTCTGTCGCCGCTAATCGCACCGCGCGTTTCAGGCATTGGCTGGAGATGCGGGAGCGCTGGATGCCGCCAAAGGTGGCGGTTTTGGGAGAACCTACGTCGTCGCGATTGAGGCAGGAGACGGGGTATGATTGGAGGATGTGGAGTTCGAGGAGTTTCATGGTTATTTGTTTTCTATGTTGAAGTTTACGGTTGTTGGTTAACGCTTTCTTGCTGGATGATTTTGTGGCAAGCGGGCGTTTAATTCTTTAAGGAATTCTTCGTGACGCTGGTGCCTCTCTGCAGCTGTGCGGGTACTTTGGTTCAGATGGCGTTGGCCTTTGATGTCGGAATTTTGCAGGGAGTCCGCCCAGCCCCGTAGTTGGCGGGAGCAAGATTCTGCTACGGATTTTAAATTTGAAATTTGAGATTTGAAATTCTTAAGGGCAGGTCGGCGTTCGAAGAAGCAAAGCATGGAGCGAACTTCTCCTGCGGATCCGCGGGCGATATAGATGAAGGCAAGCAGTTCGTTGGTGGTACCGCGCTCGAATCCCTCGGCTATATTATTTGAAACGGAAAGGGAGGCTCGGTCTAATTGGTCACGTTTAGACCAGGTGATTTTCTTTTCAGCTTCGAGGAGAAAGTCTTCGCAACCCTCTGCGAGTTTGATGGCTTCCTGCCAGACAGGCAGATCTTCGAATCGTTCGTAGGTTGGCATAAGAATTTAAAAATTCAGATTTGAGATTTGAGATTGTCTAATGGTGAGAGGCAGAGCATTCCGAATCCGAAAGCTTTGGCGGGGCCGATGCCGTAAAGTGAGGCTTTAACAAATTCATCTTGATCTGAGACGGTCAGGTTCCCTTTAAACTCTGTCGCGGTATGGAGGCCTGCCTTTCCATTCTTTATAAAGAGTTGGCGTGGTCTAGGAATGGTTTTAATCGTCTCTGAATCAAATTGAAAACCATGTTGCTCACCTTTGCGTTGTAACCACGCAAGTAGCTCTTCACGTTTAGTGAGTGGCAAACGGCGGCTATTCTTGAGCAGCTTTCCATGTTGGTCAGACCTGACTTTGCGAGTTGGGTTGGCAACTAGTGAAAAGTGATAGCGGGTGTGAGACCAAAAGGCAGCGTCTACCAGTTTTGACTGCCAGCCGGGCTCAGGGCACCAATCGGGTCGCACTGGTTTATCTTGAGAAAGTAGGAGCAGGCGCAGGCCGCCATCGACCTCGTCGAGTCTGGTTAGAAAATTTCTGGGCTGTTCGTTTCTTCCTGGAAAGGCTTTCCAAATACCCTGATGCCATGAATAAGTATCACGCAGTCCTGCCTCAAAAGCAGATTCATAATCTAATTCTATTTTTGTCAGATAAGCAGAAGTCATCATTTTGCAGAAGGTTGAGCTTCTTCAGGAACCTGCCAGAAATCTTTAGCCCAGTCGGTCTTTACTTCTTCGGCCTTACGCCGCCATTTTCGCAAATCCCATAGAAGTTGAACATAATCGAGTGCGATGCCTTCGCGTTCCATGCGTTTAAAGACTCGTTGCAGGCAAGCTCCAACCTCATCCAGTTCATCGCAAGCCAGGAGTCGGCGGAAATGTCGATCGAAGGAGTCTACACCGCTCTTTGCCGCCAGGTCGTGACAAGCCTTACCGACTGACGAGCTTTTGTTCAGATGCTGAGGATGGATTGCGTAGAGTGCTGCGGTAATAGCTTCCGGCAAGTTGCTTTTCCCCAGTACGCCGAGGTGCCCCAGCACCGGGTAGGCGTAGTAACGTGTTGCAGGGCTCCAGTAACGGCGCAGCTCAGCACGAAAACCTCGATCAGTGCAAGTTTTGATCAGTCTGTTGATAAAAATTTCCTCTGCTTTCCGAGGTTGTTCTGACATGGCTTAGTCCTTTGGTGATGATTTCTTTCTGAAATACAGTTTCTTCAATCCTGCAGCATAGGCCTGCAACTGGCGTGGTGTCTGGCGGGGGCAGGAGTGCTCGTAGGCCGCACGGGCGGCATCCCGCACCGTCACAGTCCATGGATCATCCGCCTCACCGAAATTTTCGGTCATAGGGGTTTTCGATCCAACGAGATCAAGGAGAACATCTACCTTAGATTCCAAAGCGTTCCAGTAGTGTTGCTTTGTATACTTAATATTCGTCTTTTCCTCTCCGCTTTTGACTCTTTTTTGGAAACCATCATCCAGAATTTGGTAGTACGAAGTTACTGCAGCTCGAAGTCTTGACTCTACGGTCTGACTGTAGATTACACCGCTTGCGTAAATTGCTTGTCCATCTGGATAAATCATTTTCTTTGGAAGCGTAAAAAATGACTGCAGGCTATCAATTACCTTTGCGTCCTTGGCTTTGATAAACTCACCTACCCAAAGCGTAAAACAAGTATGATCAATCCCTTCCACGTGGCACTGTAGATTCAGCGGAGCTTGTTGCTCTGGTTGATCAGTGGTTCTTAATAAAGTAATTACGTGGAGATCTTTCCATACACCTTTTGCAAGATCGGCCCTCAACAGATATCTTTGATCTTCGCTTACCTTAATCGTGGAGTAGGGATCCCTGAAGATTAGTTTTCTTGTTTTGCCTTGCCCATCCTCAAGAGGAAATTCAAGGCCCTGACTAATATACATTCTGGGTGGATCCAGCCAAACTTTACATGAGATGGGTGCTAGCCGCGTTAGTAATGCCCACGGGTCTGCTGAATCGAATCCTGTTTCCCATATGGGGTCGCCCCAAGTTTCCACCGTGCCCTTCTCCAGACAATTTAAAATAATTGTCTGTTTGAGGTTCTGACCGATCAAAAAAGCATTGAGAAATTTAATTGCAGGCCCGTTACCTGTTACCCCTCCGTTAGCTGGGGAGCCAGTTCCTCCTCCAATGAAACAATTCTGAAAGCAAAGTAAATTGAGAGCGAGTTTCGGGTTAGGGACGTAAGCTTCTATTCCTGCGGAGTGATCAAATAAGGTGGAGTTACTTTTGAATTTAAATTCAAGAAAGTCTAACAGTGGAGTTTGTTTAGTTTTAGAGAGCGGCACTTGTAAGAACCTCGGCCCGTCCCCAAAGAGGTTGAAGTGGGGGTGGATTTCGGGTTTCTGCAGATAGTCAGGGATGCGTGACTGCAGGTCATCGTCGAAGCCGTCCCAGTCATCAGGTGAGTCGGGTGCGCCGAGTACAGACTGTGTAATACAAACGAGCAGCCGCATGAGGGAGATGCGCTCATGCGGTGCGGCGTCGAGGTCGGCGATTTGTTCGGCGTCCCGGAAAGCATCGCCCAAGCTTACCTGACGGTGACTACCTTCCAAATCACGGACCGGAATCCATGGCTCATCGATTAGATTGAAATTATTCACGAGCTACTTCTTGTTAAATTAAATGTCATTTAAAACCAAGATTCTTCCTCTTCATTATAGGCCACGGGAACCTCAGCATTCTTTTCGACGTGGAGTCCGGTTGTCTCGCGATAGGTGAACGAAAAGGCGGGTGAACCGGTTTCATAACAGGGTTTACAGACGCCAGTCTCATCCTGGGAGGCGAGTACCGCATCAGGAAAGTGGCGTTTGAGCCACTCGGGTTGACCTGGTAGGAGATCCTTTGTCTGGTAGAGTGGTATGCGGATGGCGTGGCGGTGCAACTGTCGCGCTAGTTCGAAACTGAACTGTCCGGGATAAACCGGAACGGTAATTCCATCCAAAAATGGCACGTTGATGTGATTATCCTTTTGAAGCGGGGGTGACTCTATGAGCACGAGATGGGCGTTTTTTCTCATATTCCAGCGAGTCTGGGTTCCCTCATCGTCATTTACAGCGGGGGCTTTAAAGACATCATTTGCCCAAGCGGCTCCTTTCATGCGTTTAAGCTCGCTTACCATTTCCTGGTAAAGTGCAGTCATTCCTTTGGGCATGTTTTCAGGTATCTTATCGGTTGAATCGAGGATGTTGCGAACATCAGTGGGAATTTTCAGTTTTGAGTAGCTACGCAACAACTCACTGGCCCGATAGAGGCTATAAGGAGGATACACGAAACGGTGAGGCATCAACTGATCCTTGAGTGCCTTCTCATCTGCCGACCAATCGACTGGCGGGTGTAGAATAAAGCAGTAGGGGTCATCGAATCCGGCAGGTCGGGTTCTTTGATGTCGGTGCAGGCGTCCTATGCGCTGCAAAATCAAATCGACAGGTGCCAAATCGGTAAAGAGGATATCTGCATCGATATCCACCGACTGTTCCAGAACCTGTGTGCCCACCAGAACTGCCCCATTACTGGGCCTGTTGTTTCCATTACGGTCCAGTCGATCCATCCACAGCTTCTCGTTCCGTTCACGGTCTGCCTGGGTGAAGCGGCTGTGAATACAACCGAATTGGATATTCAGATCTCGGCAAGCAGAACAAAGCTCATTGTAGCTCTGTTGGGCCAGACTAACGGTATTGCGAACCACAAGCACACAAGCTCCGTTTTCCGCTGCCTGTGCCGCTTTAGCTTTCCAACCACTTTCAGTTGTTTTCAGGCACTCGAGCATCACTTTTTTTTCGTGGGCTTCCCAGAGTACCTCGATTTCCTTAGCCTTGCCGACGTCTTTCGTAGCAACAGTGATTAAAGGATAGGATTTGGAGGAAACTGGTTCGTGTATGCCAGCGGCTTTTAGGAGCGATTGCCTGCGCTGAGTTGTCAGCGTAGCAGACAAAATAATGATTGAGCACCCCAATTCAATAAGCCACTCGACAAGACGATCTACGAAAGCAGATGTATATGGGTCATAGGAGTGAACCTCATCGATCACGACAACCTTTCCGGAAAGGGCGAATAGCCTAAGAGCCGAAAACTTCACAGGAAGGACGGACATTAGTGCTTGGTCAATAGTGCCCACACCAAAAGGCGCTAAAAGACTTCGACGCGTGTCGGAAAACCAGCGGTTTCCCTCTTCGGCTTGATCCTCAATCTCTGATTTTTCGGCTACATTCGGCTGGAGTGCGCGGATGCGCTTTTCGTTCAGCCAGGCACTTCCATGTACGAGTGAAAATGCTGAAGAGTCCGAGATTACATTTGCGAGAAATTTCATGACCCGATCGTGGATGCGATTACTGGTCAGCTGAGTGGGCAGGGCAAAATAGAGGCCACGTTCTGTGCCTTGCGTCCAACGCCGATAGGCCGCTCCCAATGCCGCTTCTGTTTTTCCATCACCTGTGGGTGCTTCTATTATGAATAGACCCGATTGTTCTGCAGCCCGTGTTAGGGCCTCCTGAAGGGGTCGCGGTGAGTCAAAGCCGAATAAATCGGGAAATTTAAGCGAAGGTTTGACAGAGTTGTGACTCCAGCCAATGTCATCCAGTGCAGTGCGGGCCTGAGTGGATGAGGTTTCTAGCTCAGCGGGGCTCTCGTGCAGCGGGAACCAGGTCGTATTGGAACCAATCCAGTCGCAGAAAATCACTAGTCCGGTCAACCAGTGCAAGCGAGCGTTTTTTTCCGAAGACCCTGTTTCCGGCAATCCACCAAAGTGGCTTCGAAGTTCGCCAAGGAGTTCCTGACGGAGTTCTAATACCCAATCCTGATCATCTACTACTTCACCGAAGCCCTTCGGCACATTTGGCTTTTGGCAAAAATAGCGCCCATGGTGGCCACCAAGAGCCAGCAGCCACATGGGAGGCTTATCCTGATTGTAGCATTGAGCAAAAAAACGCTGGCTGAGCTTCGCATGGTTGCCTTCGTAGGATTCCGGGCTGAGCAAGCCGAGTTTGTTTTGCCACTCGGAGCGCCATGTA
Source organism: uncultured Chthoniobacteraceae bacterium (assembly GCA_964443575.1). Taxonomy (GTDB): domain Bacteria; phylum Verrucomicrobiota; class Verrucomicrobiia; order Chthoniobacterales; family CAKUMP01; genus CAYUDZ01. The sequence goes on from CAYUDZ010000032.1 coordinate 21,109, forward strand.
TTACACTTCATCAGAAAACCCGGCGACAGCTTCCCTATATCGTGACCCGCTATCAGTAAGAATGACCCGTGAGGAGGCAGGTTTGAAGTCGCTGGTGGAAGTCTACTCAATACTTCCCTGCCTACCGATCCAACATGGATCGAATGGTCTCTAAGGGTAAGAGCTGGCTGGCCGGATTCATCCGTTTTTGCCCAACACTCTTTTAACCCTAATAATCTCATAGATTTACATTTCAGAAATTCAAAAGGCTTCTGCATGTTCAAAAGCGGTTTGAGCAAAGCAAAATATGCAAAACTGCGGCTCCCAATGAGTTGGGTCTGCGGGGTGTTCTGGGTGAGTATGTGCGTAGAGGGGCACGGGGAGATATTTGTATAACAAATTGCTTCTTGCGTCTAGTTTGAAAGGGCTTTTGAGGGTGTTCGTGGTGAAATTATACTGCATGGGGTATGACAATAGCTGTCGTTCCCTGGCATTAATTCTTTTGTTTTTGATAAAATTGGACTCCCTCGAGATTTTTGAAATCGTCATCCTG
>CAYUDZ010000033.1:0-21598 GCA_964443575.1 uncultured Chthoniobacteraceae bacterium
GTCCCTTTATTTCCCTTTATTTCGTTTATTTCGCCTTTATTTCCGTCGCCTTATTTCCTCTTTCCGAGTTTGCCAGGAGTGAGCCATCATCCGATCAGCCTGAGTAGGCCGCGAATATCATTCACCGGTGCGGCTAACCGGCTTCCAGATGCGGATGGTGTGATTGAGGCTGGTAGCGCCTATCATGTGGTTGCCAATAAAGCGTGCGCCATTAACGATTTTGGTTTGTTCCAGGGCGCTGGCTACCTGTTTTCCGTCACGCGCGTTCCAGACCATGATGCCCGGTTTTAAGTTGGCATCATTCAAGCCGGGATCACCACCAGCCGCAGCGACTACCAGCGAGCCATCTACTGAATAATTGACATCCAGCAACCATGCGGTGGTTGTTTCAAAGTGGTCGATGACGTTTCCAGACTTAATTTCAACCAGCAATAATGATTGTTTGCCGGTTGCCTGCAGCTGATCCGGCTGTTTCGTGAAGTTATCGATGATAACAACGATATGTTTGCCATCAGGTGAAAAATCGACAGCATTCACGGAGACACCGAAATCATCCAACTCGAGCAGGCGCTCGCCGGATTGCAGATCCCATAAGATCAATTTGCCATCAATCCCTGCAGACACGGCAGTCTGTGCGTCTGCGGAAAATTGCACATCGTTGACGATGCCCGCATGTCCGAGCAACAAGCGGATATCTTCACCAGTGGCCAGATCCCAATAGATGATCATACCTTCTACATCCGCTGTAAGTGCGTGTGAATTATCTGCTGAAAGATCGATTGAGCGCACCGGTGCCGGATGCGCATCCAACACAAGATGAGGTGTGTCACCTGGAATTCTCCACAGCGAAACACTACTGTCATAACTACCTGCCAAGAGCAGCGAGCCATCATTACTGAGAGCCAGCTGAGAAATACTGCCGACGTGATGTTTGAGTGTTTTTATAGTCTCCTGTTTTGAGGCTGAAAGCAGCTGGATGCTGCCATCTGCTGTGCCGACTGCCAGCAAGTCGCCGTGGGCGCTCAAACATCCTGCAGCACTTCCCAGATCGTGCCTCCAAATTTGTTCGAGGACCACATTTTCAAGCGAGGGAGGCATGGCCGTTAATTCTGTGACTTCCTCCGGCGTCGTTTGTTCCCCAGTAGGGGCGGATGATTCCGGTTGCTCAGAATAATCGGGAAGTGGTTCAGGAATTGTTGTCTGAAATGCCGGAACCTCGCCTTTGGGAGAGGAGGTCGCTGCTGTTTTGTCTCCCTGAGCAGTTGGGCCATCGCCTAGTGTAGCGGATACCCCGGTCACTTGATTACTCAAAGAATCGATAAAATCTGCGATCTGCTCCTGTTGCAACCAGGCCCCCGCTGCGGCTGTAAGTAGCAGCACTGTCAGCAACCATGGAGCTTTGCTCCTGCGCTCTGGAACAAGATCTGCTCCTATGTCGACAGAACTAACCTCCGGATCGCTTTCGGCCGACTGTTGTTCCGTGGGAAGCTCATCAATCGCTGCTTTAGGAAGTGGCTTGGACTCTTTCGGTTCAGTCTGTTTTTTGCCGGTTATAATTTCTGGTTGGCTCTTGAGTTCAGGCGCTGGAGCCTCAACTTCTGGCTCGCCGCCGTCTTGCTCGGAGTCTTCTTCCAGAATAAATAAGGCGACTGTAAATTCCTTGGATAGGACACCGATCGTATCACCGTCGGATACAACTTGAGGCTCTGTCAGCAGCTGGCCGTTATGCAGGATAAATTCGTCGCTGCTGAGGTTACTGACGGTTACCAGCTCATCCTCAACCCGGTTAAAGGCAGCAATCTTTTTCTTTTTTATCTCCAGTACAAAGCCACCGCTGCCTGCTTGCGGAAGTTCCACTTCAACAACGACCTCGTCATCTTGTATCAGTTGCAGGAATAATTGATCAGTCATTATGGGTGGAATGCTTCCGGTAATTATTTACGAAAGTACTACGGAAATTGGCAAATGTTCCGGACTGAATGTGTTCAGCAATACGCCGCATTAGGGTCAAGTAATAGTGTAAATTATGCAGCGTGACCAGCCGCAGTCCAAGGATTTCGTCAGATTTCAGCAAATGGCGGATGTAAGCACGGGAATACCCTTGTACCAAAGGGTGCGTATCCTCGGCTAACGGTTTTGTGTCATCTGCAAAACAAGAGTTCTTTAAGTTGATAGTGCCCTGATCTGAGAAAGCGGTACCATTGCGGGCGATGCGCGTGGGCAGAACACAATCGAACATGTCGATGCCGCGAGCTACCATCTCGACAATTTGGGGTGGGGTGCCAAGCCCCATAGCATAGCGCGGTTTGTGCTGCGGCAGAAATGGCGCAGAATTTTCTACGGCGCGAATCATTTCCTCCTCGGGCTCACCGACCGACACACCTCCCACCGCATAACCATCAAAACCGGTATCCACTAATGAGCGGGCACTGTGTTCACGCAGTTTGGCAAATGCAGATCCCTGGACGATGCCAAAGAGTGCCGGGCGTTGTTCTGCCGGCAGCTGGTAGTTGTGTGTTTTGCAGCGTTGCGCCCAGCGCAGGGTCCGCTCAAGGCTGGTTGCAGCATAGTCGTATTCGCACGGATGCGGCGGGCATTCATCGAACACCATTGCTATGTCGGTGCCCAGCGTGTACTGGATATCGATAGCGGTTTCCGGGTCAAGAAACAGCGGAGTACCATCGACATGGCTTTGGAAGTGGACGCCCTCCTCGGTAATTTTGCGCAGTCGGGCTAGCGAAAACACTTGAAAACCACCGCTGTCGGTGAGGATCGGCTTCTGCCATTGCATGAATTGATGGAGGCCGTTGCACTTGCGGATAATATCCAGTCCCGGACGAATAAACAGGTGGTATGTATTGCCGAGAATAATCTGTGCTCCAAGTGACTGTAACTCCACCGGGTGCACGGCTTTGACGGTACCCTGAGTACCGACCGGCATAAAAACCGGGGTAGAAATTGTACCATGCCTGGTAGTCAATCGCCCGACACGCGCGGCGCTCGAACTATCAGTTGCAAGTAGCTGGAATTCCATTTGTGCGGCAGTGTGCGGCAGGATAACTGCCCGCAAGCTTAAGTTGCCGCAGAAGCTACCGCTACGAAAAAATTGTTAAGCCTTGCTGCTTTCTTTTTTCAGCGATTCGAGGCGCTGGCGTGCAGCCTTGGCTTCACTGAGCTCAAGCAAATCATCACGGGCTAGCATTTCCTCGTAGGTCTTCACGGCGTCATCTGTACGATTGAGTTTTTCGAATGCTTCGCCGCTACGCAGGTATGATTTCGCAACCACCTCAACCCAGCGTCCATACATGACGTACACCCTTTGATAAAAAGGCACTGCGCGTCCCGGGTTACCACGTGCCATTTCAATATCGCCCATCAGGTAGAGTGCCTCGGCCTTATTAGATTTTGCAACTGCCTCTTCGGCCAGGATCGATTCCAATGTTGTCAGCGCCTCATCGTAGCGCTTGTCTTCGAGTAGTAGTTGAGCCTTAGCCAGCAGGATATCGGCCAGCAGGGGCGAGCCGAGGGTTTCACGTTCAAATCGAGCAAATTGCCTAATGGCCTCATCTTTTTCGCCAGTGGCCACGGCGATTAGTCCAAGCCCGGCAAAAGCGCGGTCTTTTTGTGGTGCCCGCGGGTTCCATTTACGCAGGTCGGTGTACACTTGTTTGGCTAGATCCAGTTGATCAGCTTCACGCAAGGCATCACCTATATCGGCCATCAGTAAGGGGTTGGTCACCGGCGGATCAATCAGGCTGGCAGCCTCGATTAGTAGTTGTTGCGCTTGTTTGGGGTCACTGCGAGCAAGCGCTTGGGATTTGGCCCACAAGACGCGCAATTCCAGGGCCGGCTGCTGGTTGCGCCGTGCAGCGCCGAGCAGATCGTCCAACTCGCTGAGGTATGTCTGCAAACCCTCCTCATCGCGGTATAGCTTACGCAAACCTAGAAACAGATCAGTGACTGCTCGCCGCTGAGGATCAGGGCCAAGCTCGCGGATGGTATTCCAGTAAACGTTTTGTGCTTTATCGGTTTCCTCGGCCATATTGTGAGTCCAACCGATCCAATAAACTGCTTCAGGAACACGTGAGCTTGCAGGATGCTGATCATCAAATTGCTGCATGTGGGCGCGTAATTTCTCGTGCTCTTCCTGCAGCCTGAGCGCGCGCCCAATCTTAAACTGGGCTTCGTCAAAGAACTTGGTTGTGAAGTCCGATACCTTGCTCAATTCGGTGATCCCTTTATCGAGCTCGCCAGTGGCCATATACGCTTCGCCAAGAAGCAAGCGCGCTTCATCTACCCGTTCATGGCGTTCAAATTCCTTGATAAATTGGCTCAGCTTTTTGATTGCGGCAGGAAAGTCCTGCAGTGCCTGGTCACAGTAAGCGATCCGAAATGTCGCTTCTCCGGTATATTTACCGTCCGGATACTGATCCAGGTATTTCTGCATGGTTTGCTTACAGGCGTCGTGCTGTTTAAGGAACGATTGCCCCATGCCGGTCCAATAGTGCGCCATCTCCTCGATTTCTTTATCGGCGAATTTTTTTGGCAAACGTTCGAAGGTGTTGATGGCATCTTCGTTGCGCTCGTCGAGTAACTCGCAAAACCCTTTCATAAAGAAGGAACGTGCTGCCAGTTGGGCTTTGGGATGATCGATAGCAAGGCCCTCGAAAACTTGAGCGGCTTCAGCAAAGCGCGAATCATTCCTTAATGCTTCCGCTTTCATGAACATGATCATCGGCAGTGAGGCCGAGTCGGGAAACTTTTCTGCAAAGCGGTCAGCAGCATCAATCGTAGCCGGCCATTGCTCTATGGCTGACCAGCACTTGACCAGGTTCAGCGATGCCTGTTCGACCAATTGATCGGGATCCATGCGCTCCAGCATATCGTCCATGATTAGGGCCGCCTCTCGATAGCGCTGCATTGCGAGATAAGCGGTGCCCAGGCGTAGCCGCAACGCCGAGTCAAAGTTTTCTATTTTTGAGAACTCTGTAATTTCACGTTCCACCTTGGAGATCAGCTGGCTCAAAGTGAGCATTTCAAATGGCTGGGCGGTGCGTTGTTCAGCTGCTTCCAAGCGCGCCTGCAACTGCTCGAGGCGACTCCTTTGATGCCGCAGTAAGCGCGGGCGTTGCCAGACACGCTGCAAGCAGGCGATTGCCTTACGGTACTCAGCGTTGTCCAAAAAATGGGAGCCGACTTGCAGCGACAGCGTTTGAAAGGCAACTATCTGGATCATCTCATCAAGGCGTGGGAATTCTCTCAGGATCAAATTCATCGCCTGGTCCCAGTCCTGTTCCTGAACCAGTGAATTCAATTGCAGTACCGAGGCCCGGCCCTGGTTGAATGGTACGAGCTGCTCTTTGCGCTGCTCGAGGTAATTAAAAGTATCCTGATAAGCGCCGCGCAAGGTGCCACTGGTTGCCACTAGCAGGATCGACTCCTCCACTTTGGCGCTTTGTGGGTATTTATCGATGAACTCCATCAATGACTTCTCGGCGGCCAAATAATCTTGAGCCTGCAATTGGCAAACACCCCGCCAGAACATCATCTCCTCTTCCCACTTCGGCTCGCGCTCGGCGACATCGGTGAAATAGCGCTCAATAACCGGCAGGGCCTGCGGAAACTTGTTTTGCTGGATGCGGCTGATGGCTAGCAGCGGTAGCAGCCGCGGTAGTGTCTCCAGGGCTTCAGCACTTTCACCGTATAGCTCCAGGAATTTACTGAACGACTCCTCACTGGCAGCGTAGTTACCGGAGTTGTAGCTATTGATGCCGCTATTTAGCAGTTGCTCGGCAGTCGCAGTCTCAAGATCAAGGCCGCTGGTGTTGGACTGTGCCCATACCGGAATCCATGAGCCTAACAGCCAGCCGCAAAGTACCAGCGGCAGCGCCACATGCCGAATCATGGTGAGTTGTTTCATCCGCATACCGGCATAATCTATGCAGGGAAATTGCCAGCTGGCAAGCGATCATCCAGCACCGCGACGGCGCTATCTACCAGTTGGTTATATCATCATTATCGTCCTTGGTACCATCGGCAGTACCGGCCGACGACCAGAGGTCGAATGTTGCAACATTGTAGATGTCGTTCGAGTTGGCAGAACCATCAGGATCTGACTCAAAATGGTATGGTATCCCCCACGGGTCGATTACTTCAAACTCGGTATTGAATTGTGAGTTTTCTTTCAACTCCATGTACACCTTCCCCTGCTGGCCAAAGTTCTCGGCTCCAGAGGAAGCAGTGCTGCCACCCAACTGGTCATCGCCATCACCGGTGAGCGCCTGATACAGGGCCTGCGGGTCATCGGCTGCATCTGTATCCGGATAAATGCCATTGTCAGCGCGGTAAGACTCGAGGGCGGCCTCCATGGCGGCAATTTCTGCCTCGGCCCTGGAGAATGCGGCTTTTTTCTGGGCGTAGCCTGAGATTCCTAAAACCAACCCGGCAAGTATCACGATGATACCGATGACGGTAAGGAGTTCCACCAAGGTGAACCCGGTACTGCGGCGGAGGGGTGTCTGCAGTTTCATATATAAACTTAGCACATCAGACGTTGGCGTCCATGCCGGAAATGATCTGGATCAGCGGCAGGAACAGGGCAATCACGATGGTACCGACAATCAATGCCAGCAGGACGATCATGATCGGCTCCAGCAGCGAAGTCAGTCCGGCGACCGCATTGTCGACCTCGTCGTCATAAACTTCTGCGACCTTCAATAGCATGTCCGGCAACTGACCGGTTTCTTCACCCACGTCGATCATGCTGATGACCATCGGCGGGAAGACACCACTTGCTTCCAGTGGCTGGACGATCGACTCACCCTCTTTGACGCTGTCGTGAACTTTACTGATGGCTTTGGCGATGATCACATTACCGGCGGTATCCCGGGTAATATTAAGGGCCTGCAGGATTGGCACACCGGAGGTCACCAGCGTGCCCAGGGTGCGGCTGAATCTGGAGATAGCGGTTTTGCGGATCAGGTCACCAAACAATGGCATAGCCAGTTTGAAGCGGTCGATAAATGCCCGCCCACCAGTAGTCCGAGCGAACGAGATATAGCCAATTACAATGAGCACAATACCACCAATAATCCAAAAGATATTGCCGACCACAAAATCGCTGGCACCCATCACTATCCTTGTGAGCAGCGGCAACTGCTGGCCGCCAAGCATATCGTTAAAGATATCCTCGAACTTCGGCACAATATAAATTAACAGAAAGATCAGGATCAATATGGCAATCAGCAGCACAATGATCGGATAGACCATTGCCGAAACAACCTTGTTCTTAACCTTCTGCGCTTTTTCCTGAAACTCGGCCAGCCGGTTGAGCACCAACTCGAGGACACCGCCCAGCTCGCCAGCTTTCACCATATTGACATACAGTTTATTGAAAATTTTAGGATGCTGGCCGAGACCCTCGGAAAAGGTTGAGCCGCCTTGCACCGCATCCGCCAACTGGTCGATTGTGCCGCGCAGGACAGGGTCTTTTTCCTGCTTACCCAAAACATTCAAACCCCGCAGTAGTGGCAAGCCGGCATCAATCAATGTGGCGAGCTGACGGGTGAAGATCATCAGCGTCTTACTGCTGATCGTTTGTTTCTGAAAAAGTGTTATCGAGCCTTTTTTGCTGCGCTTGGCTGCCGGTGAACGTTGAGCTGTCGCAGCAGCGGTTTTACCCCCTTCGACAACATTGGTAGGAAATAGTCCTGCCTGCCTGAGTTGTGAAACCGCTTCGTCATTCGAAGCTGCATCTATCGTTCCCTGTTGTTCTTCACCTTTAGCGTCGAGTGCGACGTAACTGAATTTTGGCATATTAAGTCCGGGGTGTTAGTATTATTAAAATTCTTAAGAGTGTAGCAGCCACACTGCTATTGTTGCGTAACTCACTTATCTTTTTACGCAGATAACCTACTATCTGTCCATAGCAATATCGCACGAAGTGAGAGCAATTTTTCTGCCAATTCAAAGTCTATGGGTAATTTAGCTGAGTAGATTGCCGAGTTTACAGGCGATTTCTGCTATTTTGTCCTCGCTTGAAACAGGTGAGAGATCTTGTTGTGGCGGGGCAGGTAACTCGACCCAGGAGCGGCAACCTGCGAAACGTTCATCGTGGTCTAATAGCCAGGCCGGCGTGAGGTGAAAGGTGCGAACCAGAGCGATATGTACTCCGGCTTCCTTGCCATAATCAAAGCGCTCCTGGACTGTTTCGCGTGACAGGATATGATACGGCGTGAGCTTCTCAAGGCTGCCGATATTGTTGATCAAGCCGCTGGCCACTATCTGGCAATAGCCATCAATTTGAACCTTTCCCGGCAGCTCTGGCGGGAGTGGTGTTGAGCTTTCTAGGCGGGTACGCTGCACTTGTTCGTGGAATCGAGTAGGCACCAGATAGAAGCCGTCATGTTCAAAGTGGAAGCCGCCCCGACCTTCCGCGATGCCACCCTTGCGCACGATAACACATTGGCTGCCATCGAGTAATGCCTGGCAAACGATTGCCCATTCTTTAAAGCCGTAGGTCATCTGTGAATAATTTGCTAATATCTGCAGTTTTACCAGTGCAGAAGCCTGCAAATCAAGTTATTCACAGTGCTTTACTAGCAGCATCGCCATGACAGGCAATCGGATATGACAAAATTGTAACTTGTGAATAAGTTGACAACCTAATTAGATTCAGCATAATTTCCATGACCTTTGGGAAGTGGCGAGAAGCCTGTGGAGTCAAACTTATTAGGCTGACCTAATACAATGGAAAACGTCCTCGACAGTCCGGTACTGGTGTTAAATCGCTTATGGCAAGCGGTTCATGTGACCTCTGCCAAGCGGGCTTTTTCGCTATTATACCAAGGCCAGGCGCAAGTAGTTCAATCGGACGAAGACAACAATTTCAATACCCACGACTTTGCTTCCTGGCACGAAGTTTCGCAACGTGAGCCAGAGGATGAAATGGTACAGACGATTTCGTTCCGGATCCGGATCCCGCGAATTATCGTGTTGTTGGTTTTCGATCGTTTACCAAAAAAAGAGGTAAAATTCACCAGGCATAATATCTTTGAGCGAGACCGCAATACCTGCCAGTACTGCGGCAAAAAGTTCGATCGCAAAGAGCTCAATTTGGATCACGTGTTACCGCGCGATAAAGGCGGCGAAACTACGTGGGAAAACATTGTATGTTCATGTATCCCATGTAACACCAAAAAGGGTAACAAACTACCTGAGCAGGCGGGAATGCGACTGATCAAGCAGCCCCAGAAACCTCGCTGGCGGCCATTTATCAACTTCACTTTTGGTGCCCACCACCATGAGAGCTGGCGCCACTTCATCGACGTTGCTTATTGGAATGTCGAGTTGGGTAGTTAGCCCGAAAAAATCACAAGCCATCTACTGCGACCTCCTGCTTCGTCCCGATAAATCGGGACTACGCAGGACAAGAGCGTGAGGCGCTTGTTTACAGCGTTGGGCTTGGATTTCGCTATTCACAGTATGTACTCATACAGCTCACAGCAAAATCCATCGCCCGCCTTGTACCCAAGCACCCCACGCTTCGTAGTTTGTGATTTTTCCGGGATAGATCGCAGTAGGGCAACTGCGTAGTCTGAATTCTGCCTGCATGGCATGCGTGGCATGAGCTGTTGCTAAGCTGAGCTGTGATTGTTACCGGGTAGAAATGCAATTCCGTGAGATCGTTAGCGATTGCCATTGCAATTACTGCAAAGTGTGTTTTGCTAGCTGTCTATGTCTAACGGAAATTATGGAGCGGTTGGTAAATTGTTACCTATTGGTGTTGTTTTAATCCTGTTACTTTTATTGTTTCAGGCGTCAATAGTTATTGTGGAGAGTGGGCATGTCGGAGTGGTTCGGACCTTGGGGGCGGTGCAGCCGAAAGCCTTGCCTGAAGGATTTCACTTAAAGAAGCCAATTATGGATCAAGTCGAGCAGATAGACGTTCGACTGACGGCGACAACCGCTGAATCATCGGCAGCATCGCGCGATCTGCAAATAGTCAGCACCACTGTGACGACTCAGTATTTTCTAAGTTCAGAAGTAGCACCTGAAACATACCAGCGCGTTGGCGATCGCAACAAAGTAGCTGTAGCGGTAGTTGAACCGGCTATTCAGGAGTCGGTGAAAGCTGTAACGGCGAAATTTACTGCGGAGCAGTTGGTGACCCAGCGCGAAGCGGTGCGCACCGAAGTGGCCGACCAAATCAACAGGTTTATCGAAATCACTTTGGGTGATAAAGACCTCAATAATGCGGTGCGGATATCCAACGTGGCGATTACCGACTTCGAATTTTCGCCTGAGTTCAACCGTGCAATTGAGATGAAGGTAAAAGCTGAGCAGGAAGCGCTGCAGGCCAAAAACGAAAAAATTAAGCGGGTTACTCAGGCAGAGGCTGCCAACGAAGAGAAGAAGCTGGAGGCCGAGGCACAAGCATTCCAGATTGAAGCAGAATCGGTTGCGCGCGCCGAAGCAATCAAGCGTGAGGCGGAAGCATTAAAAGGCAATCCTGAGCTGATTCAGTTGCGTGCGATTGAAACCTGGGACGGTGTTCTGCCGCGGTTTACCGGCTCTGAAGCCGTACCATTCCTGAATCTTGATTCCTACGGTGTGGGACCTGGTGGTGCTGGCGGGCAGAATACGGTGCGCGGACCTGCGAACTGATTAGTCTAGGGGATTGACGGTTTCAGTCGTCGCCGAGATGTTGCTTGATGCAAGCAATCATGTCATCGGCAGAGATTGGTTTAGCCAGCAGAGGAATACCACCGATCAATTGATTCTCCTTGGTCTCGTTTTTTGAAGCAATCGCGGTGAGGAATACTACAGGTATGTCTTTCAGGCTGCGTACTGATTTTAGTCGGCTAGCTACTTCCCCCCCGTCGAGCCCTGGCATCATGATATCGAGGAAAATCATATCCGGACGTGACTGGTGGGCGGTATTGATGGCCTGCAGCGGGTTGGACTCTTCGATTACAGTATAGGGGCCGCGGCTCTCCAGATTCAGTTTCACCATTTTCAGGAACCCTGGTTCGTCATCGACTATCATTATACGTTTTTTCATATACTTTAGTAATTGGGGTTAGAATTGAGGTAGTGTGATGATGGCGACTGCACCTCCATCAGGGTGATTAGTCATATCGAGCGTCCCACGGTGCTGTTGGATAATACGGCGGCTGACAGTGAGACCCAGGCCGGTTCCCTCTCCCGTAGCACGTGTGGTAAAGAACGGATCGAAGATTGAATGGAGTTGGTCTTTCGGAATACCGGGCCCGCTGTCATGGATCTCAATGTTGATGAGCCGGTGGCCCAGCACAAAGCGACCGTGCATATCTTCCCCCTCGGACTGGACCGTTGAAGCCTGCGACAAGAACGTGCGGATCTTGAGGTTCCCGCCTTTGGGACCGATAGCCTGCACCGCATTCATAAGAATATTTATCAGGACTTGCTCGACCTTGGCCCGGTCGATTTCTGTTGGCGGCAGGTCCTCCGTAAACTCCCGCTCCACTTCAATATTGGCATGACCGAGCGTGTAGCCCATCAGCGATAAAGTTTTTTCGACCAGCGAATTGATATCGCATTCCTCCAGATCCAGGCCCCGGTCTGAAGCAAAATCGAGCAGGTCGCGAACAATCGACTCGGCGCGATTGATCGCGTGGTTCATTTCCTCAATGGCACTGTGGATGTCACCGGTTGTTGATGGTACTTTGGACTCAATGAATTCCAGGCCACTTTTTATTATGGCCAGCGGGTTTTTTACTTCGTGTGCCACGCCGGAGGCCAACCTGCCGACCGAATAGTGCTTTTCGACCTCGATCAGTTGATCCTGCATACGCTTCATCGAATCGTTGGATCGGCGCAAGTCGGTCAATACCTGGACCAAGCGGGCACGGCTTGCCTCTAGTTCCTTGTTGGCATTAAGCAGTTTTTCCTCGGCGTGCCGCCGTTTGGTGATGTTCTTGGTGACACCCACCACGCCGGTAATGCTGCCATCCTTGAGTATCAGTGGCATTTTGGTGATCGACTCCCAGCGGCGTGAGCCGTCGGGTAGTTCGATCAGCACTTCACGGTCATAAATTTCCTCACCATCTTCGAGCACGCGGCGGTCCAGTTCACTGACTTTTTCAGCCATCTCTGGGGAAAGAAAATCGTGGACGGTTTTGCCCAGTACTTCGGACAGGCTCTGTACTCCGATTATTTCACGGTGGCCGCGGTTACTGGCAAGGTATCGGCCGTTGAGATCTTTCACATAGACGCAATCGGGCAGGTTATCGATCACGCTGGCCAGCAGTTCGTGGCTCAGGTTACGGCCACCAGAAAAGCGGATTTTTTGGGTTAACTTTCTGACTTCCTGAGCAGAGCTGGAAGCTGTACTGCCTGGGGGCATACTTTTATTTTACCCGGAATTTCAGGAACCGAAACAAAAATTGGTGGTTATTCGTGCCGCTGGTACTCGGCCCAGGAGGAGGATGTTTCCCAGATACGGACCCTTTCGAGTTTGACTGACTGCCGCAGCGGGTACTTGTCGGTGGGCTGTCCGGCATAATCAGCCAGTAGCTTTGCGCAGTGGTCGAAAAAGCTACGTGCCAGCACCTCTGTAGTGGGTTCAGTTTGCTCGAATGGGATGATACGTTCGCCATAGGCCTGGCGCAAAGTCTCGTACATTGGGTCGGCAGTGTTGACACACAAGGCATGATCGAAGCGATCAATGAAGTCACCCAGCACTTGCTTAACTATTTTGAAATCGCAGACCATGCCGTGCTCATCCAATTCATTTGCAGCCAGAATGACTTCGACTTTTCGCGAGTGACCGTGCGGGAAACGGCACTTGTCCGGGTGCTTGCTGAGCATATGACCGCTTTCGATTTCTAAAGTTTTACAGATTCGATACATATTCTAGTTGCTGGATTATTATGTGCCTTTGGTATTCCCGAAAAGCCGGATATGCAAGCGATCGCAGTAGCGGTAACCATTGCTCAGGCAGGCCGCTGCCAGTTCAGGCCCGAGCTTGTCCAGTTGGCTGGCAGTTGTGGCTTGCGGCATGAGTAGTATGTTACCGGGTTCTGTGCGGCAATCGGCAGCGGCTAAAAAGCGTTCGATTTCGTTGACTTGGCTAGCGGCTGATAAGACAAATTTTATCTGGTGGTGATAGGAATCAATCCATTCGCGCAGAGCCTCAGGGTTGAAGCGGTCGCGTTGGTGGCGTTCGACCCAGGCCTTACCTGCGGTCTCTTCGGCCGGCACCGAATTTTCAAGCTTAGGACTCAGTGAGGCCAGGTCGCAAGCGATGTCCTGCGGGGCAATGGTAGCGGCGGTTTCTATCGTGATATGGTACCCCTGTTTCTTTAAATGAGCTGCCAGATCATGGATTTCGCTGGCAATCATTGGTTCGCCGCCGGTTAGTACACAGTGTGCAGCCGGATACTTTCCAACACTATCTGCGATCTCGCGAATGGTTAGTTCTGATCCTTCGGGGTGCCATGATGCATATGGGGTATCGCACCAGCTACAGCGCAGGTTGCAGCCAGAGGTGCGAACAAACACACTGGGCACTCCGGCAAGTTGGCCCTCGCCCTGGATCGAATAAAAGATCTCGGCAATTCGCATCGTACTCAGGATGGCTTGACCGGCAACGGCTTGCTGCTGACGTAGTCTGTTGGATCCTCAATGCCTGCTAGCAGAAATGCTTCTCTGCGCTCGACGCAGGTGCCGCACTCACCGCAATGCTTTTCGCCGCCGACGTAACATGACCAGGTGCGTGAAAAATCAACTCCAAGTTCGTAGCCGCGCCGGACGATAGCTGCTTTATCCATGCTGATGAATGGTCGTTCGACTGCCACGCCCGCATAAGTACCAAGGCGAATAGCTTCGGCAATAGCAGCCATGAATGGCTCACGACAGTCAGGGTAAATGGCATGATCACCGGCGTGGGCAGCTATCACCAGCTTGCTGGCTTCGATGCTTTCTGCCAATCCGGCAGCGATGGCTAGCATGATTCCGTTGCGGAATGGCACTACCGTTTGGCGCATGTTTTGTTCTTCGTAGTGGCCGAGTGGAATTTCGCCACCACCGGATAGCAAGTGGGAGTCAAAATGTTTGTCGATGAACTTAAGTGGCAGGGTGATATGTTTGATCCCGAGGTGGTCGGCATGCCAGGCTGCCATTGGGATTTCACGACAGTTATGTTTCGAGTTATAGTCAAAACTCACGGCGGCGGCCACGGGAGCTACGGCCGCCGTATGGTAGAGTGCGACAGTGGAATCCATGCCACCGCTAAGCAAGACGAGCCGCTGCTGGGAGCTAACACTCATCGTCCGGGAATGCAGCATCGACCGTGACGGCGATGCCACCACGCGCCGAAAACTCACCATGTACCAGCATCTTCTGCGGTGAGCAGGCAGCCAACAGATCATCCAGGATCCGGTTGACAATTTCTTCATTGAAACTGCGGGTATTGCGGAACGAGGCCAGATATTGCTTGAGTGATTTGGTCTCGATGCAGAGTTTTGCCGGGATGTAACGAATGCGTAACCGTGCAAAATCTGGCTGTCCGGTAACCGGGCAGAGCGAGGTGAATTCCTGCGACTCGAACTGAATCCAATAGCTGCGTTGCGGTGACCTGTTGGGGAAGCAGTCGATAGTTTTGCTATCTGGCTGGGCAGGGAAATCCGGGCTGGATTTCCCCAAGTATTTCAGATCATCTCCTGTGCTACTGCTTGTCATTTTGATTAAGTGCTAGATTATCGCTTACGGTGCTAGAGCTAAGCGACGCTTTAATTGCTCACAATTGCCACACTAATTAATTGACATTAGGCATTAATCAACTAATATCCCATCTCTTTTTCCTGACAAAAAGCCAATTTAGGAGAGTAGCTATGAAAATGACATTTCAACCATCCAGGCGTTCGCGCAAACGGCAGCATGGGTTTCGTGCGCGCATGAAGACCAAGAGCGGGCGGGAACTAATTAACCGTCGGCGTCGTCGTGGGCGGAAGCGCCTGATCCCAAAAGGTGCCGAGCTGCATTACGCACGCCACCGGATGACCTAGTGGCGGCCTGATTTGCCCTGCGCGGGCAACAGCTGCTACCTTTGGCGCTTGTGGCTCGGGGGGAAGCATATTCGCGCGGACGTTTAGCGGGTTTGTTTTTATGCCGAAGTGGAAAGCAGTCCGCATGCGGGAGAGCGATGATTTCCGACTGGTTAAAGAGCAGGGGAACTCGCTGGCCGCTGCGGAATTTGTCCTGGCCTTCAAAGTTGGTGACCCCGGGAGTGGACCACGGGTCGGGGTAATCGCATCAAGGCGTGTGGGCGGAGCCGTTGAGCGCAACCGCGCCCGGAGAAGGTTGCGCCATCTGGTTGCCGGGCACCTTGATAACTTGCGCGATGATGTTTGGTTAATCCTAATTGCCCGCCGGAAATGTATTAACAGTCCACAACAAGATTTAGAAAATTCTTGGGTTCGACTTGCACGCAAGGCCGGCATCCTGCATTCTGCATGATTCTCTAACAAATTTATGGATCGAACAGCCTGGATAGTAATAATTCTGTGTGTCGTAGGACTCTTTGCGTGGCAATGGTATTACCAGCAAGAGTACAGCGAAGCTAATCGTCAGCAGGCCCAACAGACCCAACAGGCCGGCGCTCAGGCCACTGCTGCGGCCCCGGCACAGGAAGATGCTGCTGCCGGCAGCCAAGTGGCTACTGAGGCGGCGGATACGGCACCTGCTACAGTCGATGCATTACCGGCCCCGGTACAGCCGCAGGAGCCACCGGTTAACCAGGTGGAAGCAGTTAATGAGACTGTCGAGCTTGGTGAGTTGCAGTTGGAATTTACGAACTTAGGTGGCGGCATAGCGAGCGTTCAATTACTCAACCACGATGCCAAGGATGGTAACTTTGTCACACTGAATCGCTTTGGCGACGTACCAATCGGTGCCGTCGGGATGAGGCCTGGTGAATTTGAGGGTGTTGGCTACGATATGCAGTATCATCGCCAGTCGGGAGAAGTAAGCTTCACCCACACCGGCTCCGACGGATTACAAATCGAAAAAACCTACCAATTTCCGTCCAAAGATGCAATTGAGGCGGCGGCCCATACGATCAACTTCACCGTCAAATTTTCGAATACCGGACAAGCTCCGCTTGCCCGCGAAAACTTTTTTATTAACCTGGGATCGATCGCGCCGGTCCACGAACAGGACTGGGAAATGTATACCGGCTTTGATTATTTCAGCCAGGGCAAGGACCGCTTCATCGATGTTAACTGGTTTACCCCCAGCAGGATTCCCCTGATTGGCATTCAGCTGCGTGGTGCCCGTCCGGAGTTTTCGGAGTCGGCTCCAGGCTTGGCTTGGGCTGCCGTGAAGAACCAGTATTTCAGTACGATCCTGAGTATTGATCAATTGGATGGTAACGCGGTGTGGGCCCGGCGCTTTGAGGTGACTCTAAGTGAGGGTGGCAATACCAAGCCGGCGATCCGCGGGGCACTGCAACTACCGGGATTTGAGCTGCAGCCGGGTGAAGTTGTGATCCGTGAGTTCAGCATTTACACCGGCCCGAATCGCTATAACTGGCTGAAGCAGTTAGGGGCCGACCAGGAAGCGGTACTGCGCTATGGATTTTTCAAGCCTATTAGTCTCGGGTTGTTGTCGGGGCTGGAATTTCTGCACGGCTTATTAGCTGGCAGTTACGCTTTGGCGATCATTGCGCTGACCGTTTGTATCAAAGCGGTATTGTGGCCGTTGCAGAACAAAGCGACCAAATCGATGCGCCGTATGGCAGCGCTGTCACCAAAGATGACTGAGCTGCGCGAGAAATATAAGGATGATCCGACGCGAATGAACCAAGAGCTGATGAAGCTCTATAAGACTTACGGAGTGAATCCGTTTGGTGGTTGCCTGCCGATGCTGATTCAAATTCCCATCTTTTTTGGTTTTTATTCGATGCTGCGGTCGTCGGTGGAACTGCGTAACAGCTCGTTTCTATGGGTTGATGACCTCTCTCAGCCGGATACCATATTTTCATTATTTGGCCTGATACCGGTCAACCCACTGCCGCTAATCATGGCAGCTTCGATGTTTTGGCAGATGCATATTACGCCGAAGACCGGCGATTCGGTACAGCAGAGGATTTTCCTGTTCATGCCATTGATTTTTCTAATTTTCTGCTACAACTTTGCATCGGCATTGGCGTTGTACTGGACGGTCTCGAATATGATCTCAATTTTCCAGATTTACATGACCCGCGACCAGCCGATACCAGCGTTGACTAAAGTGGAGCAACCAGAGCCGGCGATGCCAATGGGAACAGGAAAAAAGAAAAAGAAACCGCGCGGTCCTAAAAAATGAGTACTCAACCGAAAGACTTGCTGGACACCCTGCTAGGCTATCTGGGATTCGTAGTAGATATCGAAGAAGTCGAACAGGAAGATGGTCTGTTGCTTCAGGTGCATACCCCGGAGGCAGACCGTCTCATCGGGAAACGTGGTGAGACGCTTGATCACCTGCAATATTTACTCAATCGCATCTTGCATGAGCATGACCGTAAAGCGCCCAAAGTGCATGTTGATATAGGCCATTACCGCCAGATCAAAAAAGATACGTTGATCGCCAAGGTCAAAAAGGTGGCGGAAAATGTACTGGCTTCGGGGCAACCGGTTCAACTCGAGCCGATGAATTCGTACGAGCGGCGCATTGTCCATCAGGCATTCAAGGATGATCCGGATGTGGAAACGGTCAGCCCGGAAGACGATGCGCGCGTGAAGCGGATTACCATTCGCTCACGCGGTGAATGATCCAGTTAGAGTGGACATTGCAGACCAGTGATGTGCGCCTTATGTGATTCGTATTCGTGATTCTAATCGTAATCATATTCATCAACTGCAAGCTATAGATTCAAGTCAGGGTCACGATTACGAGTAAGATTATGATCCTGATTATGAAAAGGATACTTACTCAAACCTCTTCGGAAACGGTCTAATACCAAGGCCGACAAGTTTTTATAAATAAAACTGCCCTGATTCTGTCAGGTCAGTTTAGTTTTTGCGAAGATTAGCCCAGCGGGCGAATCTTGTATGCAATATTAGGGTTTAACTGAGCGGCGGCCTTCGTCGAGGTCGATGAAGTCAAAAACTGTCAGGATATCATTGTCGCTACCGTAGCCTGATGCCTCGAGTTGGCTTTTCAAGCTGGCGGTAGCTTCATCGTTCCAGCCGAATTTGCGCATGAAGGCATTCCACACTTGGATTTCATCATTACTTGGCTTGTGGCCGTTGCGAAAGCACCACTCGAGCACCTCTTTGTCACTTGAGCCGTTTGCAGCAAAATCAGCAATTTGCTCATAATCAAGCTGGAGGAAGGCGGCGCAGCGACGGTCGAAACCCCGTCCCAGGTTAGGCAGGTAATCGGCAGGCAGAGCACTTTTGGCATTGAGTCGAATTTTGTCCAGCATTCTACCAAAATAGACGATACCCCCGACGGTATCATGCGGGCTACGCAAGCCATTAACTTTCATCGTACCTGACTTACCACTTAACGGACTGGATGCGTTCAGCTGCCTGCTGTGCCAACTCGCGGCTATTGAACGCAGAGATTCTAAAGTAGCCTTCACCGGCTGCACCAAAGCCACTACCCGGGGTTACTACCACGGCGGCGTCGGCCAGTAAGCGGTCGAAGACATCCCAGCTGCTCAGCCCGTCCGGGCAACCAACCCAGATATACGGGGCGTTGATTCCGCCGTAAACCGGGAGCTGGGCGCTGGCCGCGGCTTGGCGCAGAATAGCGGCGTTGCCCATATAGTGAGAAATCAATGAATCAACCTCCTGCCTGCCCTGGTCGCTGTATAGTGCCTCGGCTCCGCGTTGCACCGGATAGCTGGTCCCATTAAATTTTGTTGAGTGCCGGCGTGCCCAAAGTTGCTTGAGCGGCAAGCTACTACCGTCGGCACATTTACCGGTGACTGACTCCGGAACCACGGTGAAAGCACAGCGCACCCCGGTGAAGCCGCCATTTTTGGAAAAGCTGCGGAACTCGATGGCACAGTCTTTGGCGCCATCGATTTCATAGATTGAATGTGGTGCCTGTTCATCTGAGATAAATGCGTGGTAGGCTGCATCGTACAGGATGATGCTGGAGTGGGCACGCGCGTAGTCTACCCATGCCTGAAGTTGTTCATAGGTGGCTACTGCACCGGTAGGATTATTTGGATAACATAGATAAATAATGTCTACTTGCTCCTCCGGTAGTTCGGGGACGAAGGCATTGTCGGGAGTACAGGACAGGTAGACCAACCCCTCATAACCGCCATTCTCAGTAGCGGGACCTGTATTGCCGGCCATGACATTGGTATCAACATAGACCGGATAGACCGGATCCATCACGGCGATGCGATTTCCGGTACCGAAGATATCGAGGATATTGCCGGAATCGCATTTGGAACCATCAGAGACAAATATATCGTCTGCTGAGATTTGGATCCCCTTGGATAGGTAATCATTGGCCGCAATCGCTTCGCGCAAAAAATCATATCCTTGCTCGGGTCCATAGCCGCGAAAAGTGTCACGTTCACCAAGCTCGTCAATAGCCGCATGCATGGCCTGGCGTGCGGCTGCCGGGAGCGGCTCGGTCACATCACCGATGCCGCAGCGGATCAGCTGCTTGGCCTTGTCGGGATTGCTCTCGATGAAGGAGTTGACCCTGCGGGAAATTTCCGGGAACAAATACCCGGCCTGCAACTTCAGATAATTTTCATTTAGATTAGGCATAGTAGCGAATGATCATTCGCAGACGATGGCGCGTGACGCAACTTGATTTGTTACTTCATTGGCACAAGTGTTGGTGTATGAAAAGAAAAATACTGGTAACTGGTGCCAACCGGGGGATTGGGTTGGCGCTTTGTAAGTTCCTTGTCGATGCCGGGCACGAGGTGATTGCCGGTGCCCGCAACCCGCAAGCTGCAGACTGTCTGGTTGAATTGAGCGAGAGCGGTGGAAAAAACCTGCAGGTTTTGCAATTGGATGTCGATGCGGATGAGTCGGTGGAACGGGCGGTGCAAGCCATTGGCGAGCGCCACGATCACCTGGATATTCTGGTCAACAACGCCGGGATTTTTCCTGAGGAAGGTGATGAAAAGATCGAGGAGTTGCCTTTGGAATGGTTCGAAAGGGCCTTTCAAACCAATGTAGTAGGGACAATCAGGGTAACCAGAGCAATGCTGCCGTTACTGCGGCTGAGCACTGCCGCAGCAGTAGTTAATATGGGCTCTGGGGCTGGAACTATCAGCACCAAATCGGATCATCGGCGCTACTGCTATGGGGCGTCTAAAGCCGCCCTGCATTATGTGAGCAGGGCACTGGCTGCTGAACTGCAGCCGATTATTGTCACCGTGATCAGCCCGGGCTGGGTGCGTACGGAAATGGGTGGTGAGGATGCTGATCTCGATGTTGACCAGGCGGCATCCTCACTGGCTGACACTATCTTGTCACTGAAAGCAGAAGACAGCTCACAATTTCTGGCGCGTGACGGCAGCCGCGACCACTACCAATGGTGAAAAAAAACGGGCTTCCCGGTTTTCACCGGGAAGCCCGTCAGAAAGGCTGGAAATCAGCTTGCTTAGAAAAAGAAGCGAACGCCAGCGCCAACCAGGTGCTGACCGATACGGTCACCTGCACCAAACACGTTGGCGTCTTCATAGTTTAGCCATTTGTACTCGAAGAACAGGCTGACATTTTCGGTGAAGAAGATATCAGAGCCAGCCAATACCTGCCAGGCGAAGCCGACTTCGGTATCGCTGCTGCCACGACTCACCGAACCAACACCGGGAACCGTGAAGCGGATATCATCGGCCTGACCAACGTAGATGCCGGCTCCAGCACCGACATATGGCTGGAACATCCCCAGGTCAAAACGCAAAATGAAGTTGCCCAGAAATGCGCCAGTGTCATAGCGCTCGGAAAGATCAGCGATCCGGCGACCGTTGGCACGGAGCTCGATATCTGAATCTACACCATTGTAGAAAGCATCCAGCTCGACTGCCGGGCGGACCGGGCCGTCATTGAATACATAGCCTGCTTTCAGACCACCAAAACCACCAATTTTCTCTTTACGTTCAACGGCATAAGTCGTGTCACCAATAGAGAATCGCTGGGTTCCATCATAGTTCTGATAAGCGTTGATGCCACCATACAGAGCGACGTACGGGCCGACGCCGTAAACCGGCTCCGGCTCAACTGGGGTTACATATTTTGAGTCTACCATTTGTTCGCCAGCAACTGCTACGGTTGCCATTGCCAGCAATATGAATGCTGTTTTTTTAATCATTTTTTATTCTCCTGTTAGGTTGTTAATACTATTGTCATCAGCCACTTGAGGCTGACAACAAATACGAGTATAGGTCAAATCAATTTATTGCAAGTAAATTAATGGGTAACCAATATGGCAGATAAAAGTGAGCGTACGGATTTGCATTTGGTGCTTGCCTGATACTGTTGCATGGGATAGCGATACGCACAGATGTCAGAACAAGAAAGCCGTAAATCGCTGCAGCAGCGCCAGCAGATGACCGATTTGGAGACTTTGCGGCATTCCTGTGCACATGTGCTGG
>CAYUDZ010000034.1:0-2171 GCA_964443575.1 uncultured Chthoniobacteraceae bacterium
ACTAAAAGCCATGAAAAAAGTAACCACTATGCGTGAATGCGAGGACTGACCCCTTTATTCTTCTATTATGCTCTCATTCTGGCGGCTTCCCATATCATAGCCATCTACATGGAGAGCACGCCCCTGGCTCCGCTTTCCCTTACTGTCAAGCGACTTGGGATTATTGTATACCCGTCTTATTTGCTGCTGAGGGCGGTCTTCGGGAGAAGAACTCCTGTTTTTTAATTCTGCGGGTTAGCCTGCTTCTGGTATTGCCTAATCCCCAAAAAAAGCTACATTTTTTAGTGGGACAGATTTCATTACCCCGCAATAAGCAGGCGATGAGTGCGATTACAGACAAGTTGAGTACCAAAAACATCCGGTTTTTTATCGGGATTGGGGCCCTGCTGTTTTTTTTCAGCATGTTCTTTTCTCAGGGGGGATTAAACCATGTGAATCTTTTTGTTAATGTGGTGATGCCGATATATGAAGTTTTCCCCGAAGGAACCGGCTTGCTTGCCGTTAATACTATAGTCCTACTTTTCTGCCTGTTTGCTCCGCTGGCAGGCTATCATATCATCGCGGCTACAGGCGGCGGCAACGATCAGCTCTGCTCATTGATCACTAGGGCGAGGGGTGGTGATCCTGAATCCGCCAAAGACAACCTGGTCAGCCTGCGCTTAGGTTGCCTCGGATTTGCTTCATTTCTACCGTTTTTAGTCAATATGATATCGGGCTACAGTTCTTATCTGCTGGCTGTTAATGTACTGGATTTCCAAGGCAATCTGTTTGATTTCGTAAGGGAGTTTTCCTATCATGCTCCCGTGGAGCTGGCAGCATTCCTGGCCGCCGCAGGAGCTTCCGTGGCTTTACTTGGCTCAAATAAGGACAAGGAAGTCCGCCCTACCAGGAGGTTTTTTGCCTGGGGGGCCATTGCTGTTGCCATGATTGTTTTTGCAGGAATCGTAGAAAACCGGGCCGTAAGTGAAAAGGAAGACCACACAATAGTCCGTATCGATTCAACCGGCATGACAGTTACTTCGCTAGAATAATTTAAATATATCTGAACCTAACCGAAAGGACATAAACATGAAAAAAATAGACAACCATGGTTTCACGTTAATTGAACTGCTTGTGGTCATCGTTATAATAGGCATTTTGGCTGCCCTAGCATTGCCGGTATACAGAAGCATTCAGGAAAGAGGCCAGAAAGTAACAACATTAAATAACGCCAGAAGTATTGGGATTGGTATCATGGCATATGCTACTGACGATGATGGTTATTATCCGGGGCACGGAGCTGCAACGGATGGATCAAGCACATCCAATGAAGTGTTGCGGGTTTTATTAACCGGAGGGTATATTGAAAACGAAGAGGTTTTCGGGAGCCCAAGATCTGCTAACGGGAATCCCGATGGTCAATATAATAGCGGTTCGGCGCTTGGATCCGGTGAAAACCACTGGGAAATGACCGCAGGTATGAGTGACCGGGAAAGCTCCAGTGTGCCCCTGTTGTGGGAAGACTCGATCAATGCAACATGGAACCCCTCGTGGGATGCTGACTTTGACAGGACTCAAACGGGACGCGCCTGGAGTGACGGAACAATAGTCGTATTGATTAACGATAATTCTGTTAAGGCGTATAAACTGGATGAAAGGCGTGGAGGTTCATCCCAAATCGATTCAGACGAGAACCCCTTCTCGCGCGTTACACAGAACGGCCAAAGCTCTTATTCTGTATTAGATAATGTCCCATCGCAATAAATAATGAATTTTATCACAAATCGTAACAATTCTGTAACAATCAATAAGTACATTTTAATATAAGCAGAAGTAGTATCTGCAAATGTAAACTAAAAACAAAACCCCCTAAGAAAGGAATATCATGAACAAAAAACTAAATAACAAATCAGCTTTCACGCTGATCGAGTTGCTGGTTGTCATTACGATCATCGGCATTTTGGCCGCACTGGCACTTCCGGTTTTCCAGAATGTGCAAGAGCGTGGTTATGTTATCCAAGCAGTAAGTAACGCGAAGCAAATTGGACTGGCTCTGTCCGTTTATGCCATGGATGAGGATGGTGATTATCCTGATAGCGTAAACAGTTCCGTAGCTAGCAGTAACGATGCATTCAGGGAACTGGTATTGGCCGGCATCCTCGAGAACGAGGAAATCTTCGGGGCTAACCGTG
>CAYUDZ010000034.1:2181-20011 GCA_964443575.1 uncultured Chthoniobacteraceae bacterium
TGCGAAGAACGGTAAGCCGGACGGAGATATTTCCACTGAGGACTTAATCCTCGAGGCTGGTGAAAACCACTGGGAAATGACTGCAGGGTTGGCATCGAGCTCGAAGTCGAGTATGCCGCTGATATGGGAAGACTCGATAGATGCCACATGGAATCCTACCTGGGATGCAAATCTGGAACAGGATGCTGAAGGCCGGGCATGGAGTAATGGTTCGGTAATCGTTCTCCTTAACGACCAGTCTGCAGAAGCTCGCAAGCTGAATGACCGGCGGGGCGGAGCTTCCCAATTAGCTGCAGACGGTGCTCTGAACCTCTTCGAAGCTGCAATCGCTGATTCTGATGGGCAGGCGGGTACAGCACGTGAAGTCCTCGATAACGAGGACGGCGCATAATAAGGGACAATATTACATACGAAAAAGGGGCGGCTTGCGGGCCGCCCTTTTTTTGTGATTAAGCCCTTGTCGCGTTATCCCGGTGGGGCTAGTGGACACTGAAATGAAAATAATAAGTTCAACAATCGGATTCGTGGTCAGCTTTTTTATATTGCTGGCTGTGGCTAACTGGCTCGCACCTAACCTCACCTCCGACATTGTCGACGGTATCAAGAGTTTCATCGGAAGCTCACAGGGTGTGGGCGATGACCTCGTTAACAATTAACCAGATAAGGGAGCGCAATAGGTTCAATCCCGTAAAAAGTAAAAAGGGGTCAGTACAATAAAGGGACAGACACATTTTTACAAAAGCAATGTAATATATTGATATTGTATATATTAGATCGATATAGCCTGATTTAAAAACTCGATCGTCATGATCAGGCGGATTTTGGAGTTAGCAGCTGCTGCCGAGAGGCCAAAAAGCACTCCGGCGGTCCCTTGCCAACCGTTACTTACATTAAATTTAGGCATTGCCCTAACTAGGATCAATCATTAGCCAGCTATCGCAGTGAGTAACAGATCCCGAAGAATTCGGAGCTGCAACTTCCTGCTTTGTTCGGCAGCCGACGGACTACGCCGGGACATGCGTAAAAAGGGGTCAGTCAAACTTTCTTGACTTTCAGGTACTCTTTGCTAGGCTGAGCGGGTGCCAAGACAACTGCGAGTTGAATTTAGAGGGGCTATTTATTTCATTTCAGTAAAGGGGTCAGTCCTCGCATTCACGCATTGACAATTTTGTACTATGTTGTTATTGCGGTTAAGATGCCACCGCCATTGAGAGTGGAGTGGAGTAAGCGGGAGCGCGGAGGTGTCAATGTTAGGTGTTAGGGGTCTTTCTTCACTTTTATTGAGCCTTGCTAGGACGTTTTCAAACTGCGAGCCATCGATTCGACCTCTCCGATGCTTGCATAAGTTTCATCTTCATTGAATTGTAGTAAGTATGCGACCGCTTTCAGAATGCCTGCTCTACGGGATCCTTGACTTATCATATATCAACCAGGACCAGCTTGCCGACTATGCCACCCAGCTGATGGATGGCGGGGTCGATATGATCCAGCTGCGGGCCAAGGATTCGACGGCAGAAGACGTCATGCAAATGGCCAAAGGTATCGCGCCTGCCCTGGCTGAGCGTGAGGTGCCATTCATCATCAACGATCACCCATGGCTGGTTACCCATACCGGTGCAGCCGGCTGCCATGTCGGCCAGGACGATGATACGATAGTCGCCGCCCGCGCCGCTAACCCGCAGCAAATGCTGGTCGGCAAATCAACCCATAGCCTCGCGCAGGCAACAGCTGCCATCGCGGATTCACCGGACTACATCGGCTTTGGCCCGCTATTTGCCACGCCAACAAAACCCGATTACTCACCGATCGGCCTGGATGAAATTCGTGCTGCCCACTCACAGGTTTCTGTTCCCATTTTCTGCATCGGTGGTATCAAACTGGAAAACCTGGAGCAGGTACTGGCTGCCGGAGCCCAGCGTGTAGTGATCGTTTCAGGTATCCTGCAAGCCAAGAGTATCTCTGCCTACTGCCGCGAGGTAAAAGATGCTCTGGTAGCAAATTTCGCTACTCAAATAAGTTAGCACCCAGTCACTGCTTATTTTTCTTCACTCGCTGTAAGGAGTTGCAAGGTACTTGTGTGTCCCTGCTGACGGGCAAAGCTGGCTGCTGTGTCGTTGTCGACGTCGGTAATAGAAGGGTTGGCACCATTTTTTAGCAAGGTTTTCACGACCTCATCCTGTCCCTCACCGGCAGCAAACATGAGCGGGGTAAATCCTTCTGCAGCATCCTGTGCGTTCACATCAGAACCGGCCCTGAGCAACAATTTGACACTCGGCTCAAATGGCCCGGTGCAGGCAAACATTAATGCGGTGCGTCCTTGCTGGTCGCGTAGGCTGCAATCTGCGCCACCGTCCAATAACAACTCGAGGACCTCAGTATGCCCGTTGAAGGCAGCCAACATAAGCGCCGTCCTGCCATTATCATCCCGCAGGTCCGCCTTGAAATCGGCAGCCAGCGCTTGCCGTACAACCTGTGCACGACCATTGAGTGCTGCATCAAAAAACTCCAGACTACTGGGTGTGGCTGGCTGCTCAGTTACTACGGTTGTATCCGGTTGGCTTGCCGCTGAAGACTGTTGCTGCGTGGTGGTCACGTCCTCTTGAGACTCTTCTGGTTGCCTATCTTGCGACTCTTGCTCACAACCCACCAGCAGGGCACAACAACACAATAGAGTAAATAAGCGACCGGTTAACACGTCATTAGCTTCGCATAGTCGCCAGAACCTGTCGATGGGCATTATGTGCCAGTTTAAAAAACTGCTTCCAATGCTTTCGCTGTCAGACTGGCAGTTTGGTCAATGTCCTCACTGCTGTGAGCCAGCGAAATAAAACCGGCTTCAAATTGTGATGGGGCAAAATAGATCCCCTGCTCGAGACAGGAATGGAAAGTGCGCGCAAAGCGGTCTTTGTCGCTGGCCATCGCCTGATCAAGGTTATGTACCGGGCCTGGCGTAAAAAACAAACAAAACATCGACCCGCACCAGTGGTAGGTCAGCGGGTAATTCTTTTTACTGACCAGGCTTTCCATACGTTCTGCCAGCGCCCCACCCAGCCCGGCTAGCAACTGCCAGCCATCCCGTCGTTCGAGCTCACGCAATTGGGCCAAGCCGGCGGCCATTGCCAGCGGGTTACCCGATAACGTCCCGGCCTGGTAAACCGGGCCGTCCGGGGAAAGTCGATCCATGATATCTGCGCGGCCACCAAAAGCACCTACGGGTAACCCGCCACCGATCACCTTCCCCATCGCAGTGAGGTCTGGAGTTACCCCGCACAACTCCTGGTAGCCACCCTTGGCGACGCGAAAGCCGGTCATCACTTCATCAAAGATTAAAACCACACCATACTGTTGTGTCAGCTCACGCAGCTCTTCCAGATAACCAGCATGTGGAGGAATCAGCCCGGCATTGGCAGGCAATGGCTCGAGGATGATTGCCGCAACCTGGTCGCCCTGCGCCTGCAGCGTCTGGCGTACTGCTTCTAGATCATTAAATGGCAAGGTCGTCGTCAGGTCGGCGAATGCTGCCGGCACCCCGGCACTGTCGGGCTCACCGTGGGTCAATGCACCACTGCCCGCCTTGACTAGAAGGGAATCAACATGCCCATGATAACAACCGGCAAATTTAATCACCCGGTCACGCCCGGTAAACCCACGCGCCAGGCGAATACATGACATGGTTGCTTCGGTGCCGCTATTGACCATGCGTACTTTCTCGACGGATGGTACCCACTCGCATATCAATTCTGCCATCTCGACTTCCAGCGGGTTGGGAATGCCAAAACTGGTAGCACGTGTGGCCGCTTCAATTACTGCCTCCACTACTACCTGCGGGGCGTGACCGAGAATCGCCGGTCCCCAGGTGCCGACATAATCGATCAACTCCCTGCCATCAACCGTATGCAAGCGTGCCCCTGCCGCACGATCAACGAAGAACGGTTCACCCCCAACCCCGCGAAAGGCACGCACCGGCGAATTAACACCACCGGGAATTCGTTCTTTGGCTCGCTCGAAAAGACTATGGGATTGAGGGTAAATTCTATTATCCATCACTTTGCAACCTACCCGGATGCCACAGGGCAGCAAGATTTTCCGTTCGCAAGCTGAACAAATATGGATTATCAGTATGGTATGAGATCCATATTGCTCGCAGGACTTGCAGTGATAACAGTCGTTTCAGCTGCAGCACAACAGTCGCGCTTACAGCGGGAACCGGGCAGTATCCACCTCGAGGATATTGGGGCACCCAGCGTTCGCCTCAAGGTGACAAAACCAATCGATACGTATTTCGATATCGCCATGAAACGGTATCTCGGAACCTTACGCGTACCACAGCAAATCGAGCTGTTGGCCATTTCTGATAATGCGTACCGGATCCGGGGCAATGCCCAGCAAGGCCAGGTAGCAGGCTGGGTGCCGATAAAATCATTGCCCGAAATAAGCAATGAATTTGTTGCCAATGTGAAGCAGGCAGCAGAGCGCCAGGCGTTAGTCGCCGAACTCATCGCCAACAAAGAGGTTGCTGTCGGCATGACTCCGGAAGAGGTAGTCCAGAGCCTCGGTAGACCGGAAAAAAAATCCATGCGTGTGGATGCCGCCGGACGCCTCGATTTGTGGGAGTACATCACTTACAAGTACATCCCACAGACCAGGACTGTCTTCGACCGCTTCAATCGCCCGTTTAACGAAACCTATTACGTGAAAGTCCCCGACGGACGAATGGCTGTCGAATTCCAAAATGACGTAGTCAATTCGATCGAAAAAATCGAAGGCACCCTGCTGGAAGGGGGAGCCAAGATCGTGGCCCCACCGATCGAGATATTTTATTGATCGAACAGACTGGACTCCGACACTTGGCGATGCGCTGGTTGATTTTGCTTTTATTATGTGTGGCTTCCGGTATCGGTGGCTGGCAAGCGGCACTGATTTGGGGTGTCGATTATTCGCGGATCCCCCAATCACCATTTACGCCGGAGCAGGAAGTTGTTATCAATGGGGCCGAACCCGCCATTGTTTCCATTGAGGCGGCCGAGTTGCGTGAAGCCCTGTTTGCCAGGCACAACAAGATCGACATCAGTGATCGCTTCGAGTCCGGCAGAATCCAACATGCTGCCGCAAATTCTGCTCTGAAGGTAGTAGAGGTGGATATCGATATGGCACTGGTCAAACAAGATCAGCCGGCGTCAACGGAGCGCTTCTGGATTTCCCTCGAGCGGCTCGAGGCATCCAATTAACCTACGGCAAACAAAATCTGCATCACCCAGCTCACTGCCGAAATGAGGTAAATTAGCTGGCGGCAAGTGCGGGAAGTTTGCTACGCTGACCACGTGGCTAAATACCCGACAGATTGGCAGCAAAAAACCATCTGGAACAGCATTACCGCTGTATCTATCCTGGTAATTGCCGCGATTGCGGTACTGGTAATTTGGCTAGCAGCCCAGATTATCAGCTTTTTACAGCCACTCCTCATCCCGGTTGCCATAGCGGGTGTCATTGCTTACCTCTTGGAGCCGGTAGTGCGGTGGCTTTGCCGCCTCGGGCTCTCGCGCCTCAAGGCGGTGATCGCGGTCTTCATAGTGGCCACCTTGTTTGTCACTGCACTGATCTTCTGGATTGCGCCGACAATCTACCGCCAGGGCGTATCGTTTACCGCCAAGCTGCCAAGCTACACTGAGTCGGCGCGCAGCCAGCTGGCAGATTTCACCGCCGAAAATGCTGACCGGTTCGGGCTTTACGACCTGCCAATGGCAGGTGGCTACCTCAGGGAGCTGGTCGAACATAACCAACGGGCTCAACCAGCCGACAGCCCACCCGAGGCAACGGCCGCAACAGATGGCACCAACGCGGAGACAGAAACTAATGCCGCGCAGGATATCGACACGCCATCAGAATTTACCCCGCTGCTGAACGAGTTGGCAGGATGGCTGCAGGATCAATTGCCGACACTGGCTAAAAATGCAGCTGACTTTTTACGGCGCAGCGTCGGCGGCTTTCTCGGTGCTTTCGGGTTTTTGCTCAGCCTGATCCTGGTACCAGTCTATCTATTCTTCTTCTTGAAGGAAAGCCCGACGATCTCGCGCGAATGGGCACGCTATCTGCCGCTACGCACTTCCCAGTTTAAGGACGAGGTGGTCGCTACTCTGTCTGAAATCAATGGCTACCTGATCAACTTCTTCCGCGGACAGCTCATGGTCTCATTAATCGACGGGGCACTCACTGCGATCGGCTTACTTATCCTGGGAATGGATTTTGCACTCCTTATCGGCCTGATGGTTGGAATCCTCGGGCTAATCCCGTTCATCGGTATCCTACTGTGCTGGCTGCCGGCAGTACTGATTGCGATGGTACAATGGCCCGGTGAATGGATGTATCCAGCTGTGGTCACGGTCATATTCATCGTCGTCCAGCAAATTGAGGGACTTCTCATTTCACCGAAAATTGTCGGTGACTCGGTTGGCTTGCATCCACTGACTGTCATTGTATCGATGCTCGGTTGGTCGCTACTACTGGGCGGTTTGCTTGGTGCCATTCTCGCCGTACCATTGACCGCCACCCTGAAGGTGCTCCTGAAACGCTACGTCTGGGACAAACGCATCCAGCAGATAGAACAGGATGATGATCCACCACCAGAGAAGCAACCGGAGCCGGGATAAGCGTCTGACCTTACTGTAACAAACGTTCAATTTTATCATGATAGTACATAAACTGGAACGTGAGCAGACGGTGAATACCGATATCGAAACGTGCTGGAGGTTTTTCTCCAATCCGGCAAATTTGTCGCGCATCACCCCGCAGCATTTGGATTTTCAAATCCTGAGTACGCTCCCGGAAGAGATTTATGAAGGCCTGATGATCAATTACCGGGTACGACCGCTGCTGGGTATCCCGTTGACCTGGTTAACCGAAATCAGCTATGTGCGCAGGTTGGAATATTTTTGTGACGAACAACGAGTGGGACCCTATGCCGTGTGGCACCATGAGCATTTCTTTACCCCGCTTGACGATAATAAGGTCATGATGCGCGACCTGGTGCACTATCAACTGCCGCTCTCACCAGCATCCGAAATTATCCACCCACTCGTCGTGAAATCACAATTGAACGGAATTTTTGACTACCGCGTAAAGGCAGTGGAACAAATTTTTCCTGCTTCCTAACCAGTCAGGAAAGTTTAATTTCACAAGCATCACTTTTTTGTCGCACTTCTGACTGCGTGCGGAGAAAATAGTATTATGTCGAGTCAGCTAGGAACACTATTCCGGGTGAGCACCTGGGGGGAATCCCACGGTGGGGGGGTCGGTGTGGTTATTGATGGCTGCCCGCCGCGCCTTAGGATATCTGAGGCAGAGATCCAGCAGGAACTCGACCGCCGCAGGCCCGGCCAAAGCGATATTGTGACCCCGCGTAAGGAAGAGGATAGTTGCCGGATTCTCTCCGGAGTATTCGACGGCCAAACGCTCGGTACCCCGATCATGATCATGGTCGAAAATCAAGATGCCAGGCCGGAAGCCTACAGCGAAATGAAAGCGGCCTACCGCCCGTCACATGCGGACTACACCTATGATGCCAAGTATGGATTCCGCAACCACCAGGGTGGCGGGCGCTCGTCGGCACGTGAAACGATCGGTCGGGTGGCTGCCGCCGCGGTCGCCCGCAAGGTGCTCACCAGTGCTCTCCCCGACTACCAGTGCCTGGCTTACGTCACTTCAATTCACACGCTTGAGGCGACTATCGACCGTGACAGTGTCACCAGCGAACAAGTTGAGTCGAATGCCGTGCGTTGCCCTGACCAAAACGCAGCTGAAAAAATGATCGAACTGATCAAACAAATGCGCAGTGACGGCAATTCCATAGGCGGCATCATCGAGTGCGTCATTCGCGGGGTTGCACCGGGCTTGGGCGAACCGGTCTTCGATAAATTGGACGCCGCCCTCGCCGGTGCGGTAATGAGTCTGCCTGCAACCAGGGGATTTGAGATTGGGTCAGGGTTTCCGGCCACCCGGATGACCGGGCTCGAGCACAATGATGAATTCCAGATGGAAGGTAAACGCGTGCGCACCACGACCAACCTTTCGGGTGGCGTCCAGGGCGGGATCAGTAATGGCGAAGACATTTATTTCCGTGTGGCATTCAAGCCGACAGCTACCGTCATGAAAGCTCAGCAAACAGTCACTGCCAGCGGTGAAAACACCGAGCTGGCAGCGCGCGGTCGCCATGATCCCTGCGTTCTCCCGCGCGCGGTGCCAATGGTCGAGGCCATGGCCAACCTGGTACTATGCGACCACCTGCTGCGTCAACGGGGGCAGGTAAGCGACTGGCAGACTATCGCTTAAGTAGCCGCTGGATTTTTCATGGAACCATCTGAATCAATGCAGACCGGCTTCTGGATAGCAGCCGGAATCCTGGTATTGTTCCAAGTATTCAGCGGCTGGTCCGCCGGCCCGGCACGGATGCTGGCACGCCTGGTCATCCTCGTATTTTCACTTGCTGCCGGATATTACGGTGGCAATACCGCCGCAGCGGCGCTGGGTGAGCGTGTCCCCATGCCAGCAGTAGCACTGGCGGTATTTTCAGGTCTAATTATAGCGATCTTTTCCTATCTGGCACTAAGTATCATTGCCGCAACTGTCCTCAAGCGAACCAAGGATCAGGAGTCCAGCCTGATCCGGTTTTTCTACGGCGTCACTGGTTCTGTAGTCGGCTTCTTTACCGGTATCATTCTGGTTTGGTTCATACTGCTCGGCCT
This sequence comes from uncultured Chthoniobacteraceae bacterium, assembly GCA_964443575.1. Taxonomy (GTDB): domain Bacteria; phylum Verrucomicrobiota; class Verrucomicrobiia; order Chthoniobacterales; family CAKUMP01; genus CAYUDZ01. The sequence goes on from CAYUDZ010000034.1 coordinate 10,920, forward strand.
GCGCGTGGCTGGCACGGTCGCTGAGGCCCGGCTGGATGTAGCCGGCAACAACCCGGAAAGCGAAGCTGAACCTGAGCTGCCACAAATTGTGAGCACCGTAGCCCGGCTCAAAGCATCGGTCGACAGCGGTGCGGTCAACGCAACCCTCAACGCTACCGATATTGTTCCGGACAAAGTGTACCGCACCCTGGACGCGGCAACCAGGGTGCTTACCGACCAGCAGGCATCCGCAAAGTTCATGCAATTTCCCGGCGCAGAAGAATTATCCCGTCAGCCGGCAATCGCCGCATTGGCAAAAAATGATGAGGTGGTGAAACTGGTCGAAAAGCGTGAGCTGCTTAAATTGCTCACCCACCCCAGTGTCGTCGAGGCAATCAGCGATCCGCAATTGTTTGGCAAATTGTCAGAGTTCCCGCTCGATGAGGCATTGGACTTTGCGCTGGAGCGGGCGGAGCCTGAGGCGCCACCGGAGGCAGAAGCTACAACTCCCTGAATTTGCCGCCGGTACGACGGAAAATCCGACGCAAGTCGCGGCGGTCTTCATCTTTCATTTCAAAGCCGATAAAGTTGATTGGCACATCAACGCCCCGTTGCTCGGTGTTTTGCTTGATCAACTTGTCGATTTCCCGCGATTCAATATTTACCCCGAAGGAATTTTTACCATCGGGGTCCGCCATTTGGAAGCTGCCGTCAGAGATCAAAAATATCACATCGGGCTCCAGCGCAAATGCTTTAGGCAATAATGTAAACAACCCTTCCGGGTTGCGCACCACACCTTTTTTGCCGCTCGATAGCGAACCTTCTTCCGTCCACTCATTATCCACCCAATCCTGTGCCGCCTGCTTATTGCCATCGGTCGCCGGCACCAATTGATCCTGGAAAAAGTTATAGTTACGGGTAAACTGGACGAGCCCGAAACTGGCACTGGCACTCAAGCCATCAATCAGCTCGAGGGTTTGCTTTTTGATCTCACTTAACGGCACACCGCTCGCTTCCGCTTTGTTCACCACGCTTCCCGAAACATCAAACATCAACAGGATCCGGCTACCGGTCGCCTCAATACCAAAGAAGCTGAAGCCACCGCCGCTACCACCACTGCCACCGTCGCCGTCACCACCAGCGCCCAACCCCGCAGCACCCACCAGGTTGGTTACCTGATCGGTGACCAGCGATGATGGGTCCAGTGGCAGCATCTGGTCGAGCGGCACTTCCGGAAGATCAGGCAGGGCGAATTCTGTCGGTCGGAGGCTGGCTAGTTTTTCGTTGAGTGCAGGCTTCGGCGTGAGCGCATCAAATTCTGCCATCCTCATTTTATTCTCCCGCTCTTTGGGTGGGATCTTTAAATCCTGCTTGACCTCAAATGTTGCCGGCGGCGGGATAAAATATTTTGCCACAACCCAGATCCCGGCTACCAGGCCACCGATAACGTGGACAATGATACTGCCAACGATTATTGCCCCGATGACCTTGCGGCGCTGGCTTTTCGTGCGGCCCTCTTCGACCGGAGTAAACACGGCCTCACTCATGATTCCTCCTCCGTTGTAGCATCCGTGCTTGCCGGCTCATTGTTTTCCAAGAGAGTTTTCGCTTTATCGGCCTCCCTGGTGTCCTGGTAGAGCACCACCAGGTCACGGGCAGTCTGCAGTGCCAGATCGTTCTCACCTGCCTGCTGGTAAATTTCGATTGCCCCCCACAATCCGCGCGCCGCTTCCGCGCCGTAGGTCCCATAGAAAAGATACGGAAAGAGGTAGAGGTTCAACGCCTCATGGTAAAGTCGGTTGCGCTCAGGGCGCACCCATTGGTCCTCCTGCCAGCGCGGGTTCTCATCCAGCAGCTGTGCCAGTTGCTTGCTGGCTGCCGTAGCCAGTACGTACTTGGCTTCGATGAGCACTTCCGGGTCCTCGGATTGGTCAGCCAGGGCGCGGGCTTGTTCGACGGCTTGATCGGCCATACCATCGGCAATCATGCCGCGCAGCCTACCATTGTTCGCCTGCGCCCGGCGCTCGCGGTTCCAGTCGTTGGCTTCGATCCGGCCAAAGATATCAATGGCAAGCGCTGCGTCACCTTCCCCGGCACGCTCAAGCAGTGCTTCCGCATAAGCCAAGCCAAACTGTCCACTATCCGAATTCTCGATGTTCAGGTATGGCTCCCGTTGCTGCCACAGCTTTGCCAGCTCAGCTGCATCACCGTTCTGCAATGCAGCCTTGGCCTCCGGGCTTTGAGCGAAGCTGATACGTTTGATTTGGCGTCGGGGGATCGACACTTCCGCGCTGCCGGCCCCACCCGGCAGCTCAACCGAAAATTTGAGGTAGTCATTGGTAATCCCCATGATTGTCCCTTTGCGAGCTGACCCCTCCCAGCTAAAGACCAGATCCTGCGTAGCCTCGGCACCACTAGCCTGGGCCCGCAGCAAGGGCTGATTAACCCCATGCAACATCAGACAGATTAAAGCCAGAGTAACTATCCGCATGGCCGCTAAACTAATCAGAATAGTTGCCTGCTGTCATGTCATAATCAGCCACGGGCAAAATTTTCGCCAGCCCGACTATTGCGCGCAATAGTCGCCCGCAAGGCCGATAGGTCAAATTCTGTTGACGCCAAATTATACTTTGTTTTTCCTGATGAACGCCTTGTGTTCTTCGGGAATTTGCCCGTGTGCCTCCCGAATCAGGCCACGCGCGAGGCTAAAACACATCAAAATCACCAGTATACAGAATGGTAACCCGATCGTGATCGAGCCTGTTTGCAACGCCTTCAGCCCTCCCGCCAACAGCAACACCGCAGCCAGCGACCCCTCGAGAATACCCCAGAATAGCCTGGTTCCGGTAGTTGGGTTTTCACTCCCTCCCGATGCGATGATGTCAGCTACCATCGAGGCCGAGTCGGAGGATGTGACAAAAAACAAAACCACACTGAGCGTGCCAATCAAAGCGGTCAGCGTCGCCCACGGGTAGGCACTTAACATCACAAACATTGCGGTTGCAGTACTGTCTACTTTGCCAGCGAGGTTCGCGTCCAGAACCGGGTTAGAAATAAAGCCGCCCAGCGTGAGTTGCTGCTCGCTACTCATGAACTCACCGGCATAGACCTCGTCGTCCATCGGTTGGTATGGTGTCCAGGTCCCCTTGTGCACCAGCACCCCACGGTTGTATTCCACTTCGGCACCACTTTTGGTGAGAAAGCCGTCGGCCTGGGGCCGCGACTGCATGAGCACGTTGACTGGATTAACAACAGGTTTCGCATTCGGGCCAAGCAGCCATTCACCGTCCGGGGTCTGCGGCAGGCCACTGGACTGATCTAATTTCTGCACATCGTAGGGACGCGGCGCATAGTGATAACTTTGCTCGACCTGGCGGGTCTGTTCAGCGTCATGGTTGACCATCTCATAGATCTCCTGATGGATGGCCGTATTGCCAAAACCTGTCATCCAGACCACACCGACAGCAGTAGGCACCAGCAGCACGCCAAAAACAAACTCCCGGATCGTCCGCCCTTTCGAAATACGGGCAATGAACATACCGACAAATGGCGACCAGGCAATCCACCACCCCCAGTAAAACACTGTCCAGCTACTCAACCAGTCAACCTTCGAACCGGTTGAGTAACTCGCCGTCGAGAACGAATTCCGCGGCAGTTGCTGCAGGTACGACCCGACATTGTCAACTAACGCATTCAGCAGGTAAATCGTCGGTCCTGCGACGAATAGGAAAACCAGCAGAAACCCCGCCAGACACATGTTGGCTTCGCTTAACCGGCGAATTCCCATGTGCAATCCGGAGATCAGCGAGATCACGGCCAGCGCTGTAATCACGCCAATCAATATTATCTGAATCCAGGTTTCCTGCGGCAGCCCGAAGACATAATTTAAGCCGGCATTGACTTGCTTGGCACCGAGTCCGAGCGAAGTCGCAAGCCCAAACAAGGTGGCCAGCACGGCCATGATGTCGATCACGTCTCCGATGCGACCATGGATTCGCTCGCCGATTAACGGGTAAAAAACAGAACGAAAACTTAGCGGCAGACCACGCCGAAACCCAAAATAGGCCAGCGCCAATGCCACCACTGCATAGAGTGCCCAGGGGTGGAACCCCCAGTGGAATAGCGTCAATCCCATAGCCCGCTTAGCCGCCTCCAGCGACTCACCTTCAACACTTGGCGGCGCCAGGTAATGCCACATCGGCTCAGCCACCCCCCAGAACAACATACCGATTCCCATCCCGGCACTGAACAGCATTGCAAACCAGGAAAACCGCCCGAACTCAGGTCGCTCACCATCCGGCCCCAGCCGAATCGAGCCGAACTTGCTCAAGGCCAGCAAGACTACGAACACTAGGAACCCGGACATGGAAAGTATGTATAGCCAGGAGAATTTTTCGGTTATCCAGCTTTGTAACCAGTCGAAAGCCATTAGTGAGCGTCCCGGAAACCACGCAGCCAGTAACACAAAGCAGATAATTAATATAGCAGAGACCGGAAAGACCACCGGATGCGCTTCAAGTTCCAGACCCCAGATTGATTTGCGTATAGTTCTTCGTGACATTGTAACTTGTTGATGCAGCTGCAGGCTCCGATGCACGCATCGGATATACCTGGCAGAAATGTTATGACAGTGACCGGGGCAGAGGCGCCGGGAGACGGTGAGGTCTCAGCCTAGCAATTCAGTAAATCCTGCTTACTGACTCCCCGCAACTCAAACAATCGGATTATGGTATCCTCGATCAGGTTGTTCGGGCAGGAAGCACCGGCGGTGATCCCGGCTACGAGGTGCTTCTTCTCGGGCAGCCAGCCATCGGTCTCGATCTCTTGTTTCTGGTGGATATGAAAGTGGGTAATCTTCTGGGTCGACTGCATGCGCTCAGCATTACGGATAAAATACGTTGGCAGCTTGGCCTCACCCATTTCTGCGAGGTGCGTAGTGTTCGAGCTGTTATAGCCGCCGACTACGATCAGCAAATCCATTTCCAGTTTCAGCATGTGATGCAGTGCGTCCTGGCGGTCCTGGGTGGCACCACAAATGGTATCGAAAAAGCGATAGTTGGCTGTCCCCTTGGCACCGTCACGTTTGGCGATCGCCTGCTGGATCCGGTTCTGCACTTCTTCCGTTTCGCCGCGCATCATGGTTGTCTGGTTGGCTACGCCGACCGTTTGCAAGTGCACATCAGGATCAAACCCGGGCGATGTAGCGCCGGTAAACTGCGACAGGAATTTCTGCTTATCGCCACCATTGATGATGTAGTCACAGACGATATCGGTTTCATCCAGGTTCAACACGACCAAGTAATGACCGGTGCCGTCCTTACCCAGCGCATGTGATGCAGTCGCCCTGGTCTCTTCATGGTCGGCTTTGCCGTGGATAATTGAGGTTGCATGATCCCTGGCATTCTGGCGAACCCGCTTCCACACGCTCATGACATCACCGCAGGTGGTATCGACAATCTGGCAACCGATCTGCTTGATATGTTCGACAACCTCTTTCTCTGCGCCAAATGCCGGCACGATGACAACGTCTTCCGGTTTCAGGTCGGTAATTTCTGCTTCGGCATCCTTACCAATGAGATTGCGTATGCCCATCGACCGGATCTGATCATTCACCTCAGGGTTATGGATTATCTCGCCGAGGATATAGATTTTCTCTTCCTTGAAAACCCGGCGCGCCGCATAAGCAAGGTCGATCGCCCGTTCGACTCCATAGCAAAATCCAAATTCTTTTGCCAGCCGCACGGTGGTTGAGCCGCAGGTAATGGCACCGCCTTGGGCGCGCAGTTTTTCAACGACTTCGCTGCGGTAATGGCTCTCCACCTCAGCCTGGACGCGCTCCATCACTTCAGGGGTTCGCAGGTTCACCCGTTTGCGTGCCGGCTTCTTCTCGGTTTCTTTGACTGCTGTCATCCTTGCAGCTAATACCCGAAACGATATAAATTCAACAACGCATGTGGATTTTATCTGTCCGCCAGCAGCTGGTCGAATGCCTTGGAGGTATTCGCGTAAAATGGATAATCAGCCACTGCAGCATCTGCCGGGCGATAACGCCAATGCTTATAGACCCAGATCCACTGCTCGGGATACTGCCGGACATATGGCTCCAAGCGGTCCCAGCAGGCCTGGGTTATCTCCTGCTCGGTGGCTTCCGGCGACAACTCCAGCGGCTCAAAGTGCTCGGTGCGCACACTGCCGTCCGGTTGGCGAATACAACAGCACGGCACCAGCGCACAGCCTAGCCGCTTGTGTAATGCAGCCGCAGCATTCGTAACACACATCTTCTTGCCAAAGGCGTCGATCACGATCGATGCCTGCTGTGGTGGCACTGTCAGATCGATTATTATCCCGGTTGAAATCTTCGACTTGATGCCCCGCACGAGCTTAAGCAAAGCACCCTGCCTGGCTACCTGGGTACAGCCGGAGTGCTCACGCAACCGGCGAAAGATATCATCAAGTAGTGAGTTCTTGAATTCCTGGGCGACAAAATAAAACCGCTGCCCGAGAAACCCGCCGATCTGCCCCATCCATTCCCAATTGCCAAAATGCAGACAGAAAAAAATTGCCCCCAGACCGGATTGCTCCGGCACCTCATCAAACCGCTCGAATGTGTCCGATAATATGTAATCGCGGAAATTGCTTTTATCCAGGTTACGCACCCAGAACAGGTCAAAGAAGGTCTTCGCCATGTTGCATATCGAGGCGCGGGCGATGCGGCGGCGCTCGGCAGGCGTGTACTTATCACCGAAGGCGCTGGCCAGGTTGGATTCGGCAACCCGCCGCGCTTTGGCATCCACGAGATAATACACACTGCCAAGACCATCGGCACACCAATGCGCGAGCTTGCGTGGCAATAACGGAACCAGGTAAAACAGAAGCAGTACCCCAACATATTCCAAGCGGTACCTGAATCGTTTCCACGGGCCTGGCCCGGACTTCTTATTTGGCATGCTTGATTAAACTTATCCTATTGGCTGCTTAGCCGGGCTGTCGCTGCATTTCATCCCGGTGGTGCAGTGCTTTCAATAGCAATGCCTCCCAGGTACCTTCGATGGTAACCGGGGTATTGCTGACCGGGGGCGATTCAGAAACTTTCCCCGAGTCCCACATGACAATCTGGTAGAGGGCATCCAACCCGGTGGACTCGTCGGTCTCGGCGTGAAAAATTTGTCCATTGGCGAGGTGGATCTTTCCTACCTTGCCCACTTTCGAACGCAGCGAGATCACCGTGCTGGCCCGCGATATGCACTTGAGTTGCACGATGTCAGTGATGCTCAGCTTTTTCAATACCCCGGCAAACTGGCCGCCACTGGAATCATCGGCAGCTTGTGGTGGCCCGGTGACGACCGGTGCAGGACCGTGCTCGTCCGCGCTGTGTGCCGCCAGCAGGCTGCCTACCAGGTCACGCAACAGGCCCAGTCGAAACGGCTTGCGGATCAACTGGTCGACGCCCAAGCGCTCGGTAAAATGCTCATCAGCAATCAGCGAAGTGCCGGTGACGACAATGGCTACCGCACCAGGGTGCCCATCGCGCACTGAATCATAAAAATCGAGGCCGGTGCCGTCGGGAAGTTGCACGTCCAGGATAAAGACTTTGACATTCCGGCTATCGATCTTTTGCCTCGCCTCATCAACTGATTTCGCCTCGAGGATCTCGTATTCGTCAGTAAAGCTGCTCAAGGCGGCAGCCATCAGGTCGACATAATGGGCGTCATCATCCAGTACCAAGATACTCTTATCTTTGGGTGCTGAACTTTTTGTGTTCCTGATATTGCGGTGAACCGGTGTCATCGATCGCTGGCTGGGCTGTGAGTTGGAAGCCTCTTGTTTATTTTATTACTCCAAATATGTCAAAGCATTAGCCGGGAACCCATGGATTAAGCAAAAAAAGCCCGCATTGGTTAATTTACTGACTCAGCCGCTGGTCGATTCGTATTATGGATTGTATGATTGATGTCCGGTACAACCACGGGATTCACATTCCCGGCTGTGATCTGTGGTTGGATCCGCCAAGCCGGCGGCAGCGGGCCTTTGTATCACACGCCCATGCTGACCATATCGCCAAGCATGAATGGACGTTGTGTACACCGGTTACGGCCGAGCTGATGGCAGCACGCAGTAGTTCCGGTGATCAGGTTGCCACTGTCGGGTATGACGAGGTATTCGACTTGGGAGGTGGCTGGCAGGCCACCCTGATACCGGCTGGCCATGTTCTCGGGTCGTCACAGTTGCTGCTGGATGGGCCGCAAGGCAGCCTGCTCTACACTGGAGATTTCAAACGGTCTGCCAGCTTGAGCTGTGAGCAAGCCCGATTTCGTCAGGCAGATGTCTTGATTTCCGAAACCACGTACGGCTTACCCAAGTTTGTTTTCCCACCTCGGCATGAGGAAGCAGCAAGGCTGGCACGCTTCTGTGCAGGCGCTCTCGAGGATGGCGAGGTACCAGTACTGCATGCCTATTCATTAGGCAAAGCCCAGGAGGTCTGCTGTATTTGTGCGGCAGCCGGACTGCCGGTGATGGCGCATGGTGCCGTGGTTAAGATGACTAAGGCCTGCGCCCGCTCGCGGCCCGAGCTACCGGTACCGGTACCATACACCGCCAAGGCAACCGCCGGGCATGTCCTGATCGTGCCGCCGAGCGCGGCACGTTCTGCTATGTTGCGCAATATTTCGCGTAAGCAGACCGCGGCAATCACCGGCTGGGGGTTACAACCCGGAGCCCAATATCGTTACGGGGTCGATGAGCTCTTTGTGATCAGCGATCATGCCGATTACGATGACCTGATAACCACGATTCACGAGGTAGTGCCGCAACGAGTCTACACGGTGCATGGTTATGCCCGCGAGTTTGCCGCCGACCTGCGCCGCCGTGGTCACGATGCCTATGCCCTCGGCCAACAGGAACAACTCGAGTTGGCAATCGCCGCAGAGTCACCGGCACCAGAACTAGCGGCTAAACCAACGACCAATGACCGTTTGCCCTGCACTACCAGCCAGCCGGCCGGTTCGTTGGCCACCTTCAGTGATCTCTGTGATACCCTCGCAAAGACATCCTCACGCAACGCCAAGACCAAGCTGATCGCCGACTATCTGGCTCCCCTATCTCCTGCAGAAGCC
>CAYUDZ010000034.1:20021-20235 GCA_964443575.1 uncultured Chthoniobacteraceae bacterium
GCCGCGACGGCTGCCGGGTTTCTTTGTGGCTCTGCCGACAGCAGCCCGGATGACCAACCACTACAGGTTGGCTGGTCACTGCTGCGCCGCGCCCTGCTTGCCGCCAGCAAACTCGGCGAGGCGGAGATCCGGGCGATCTCGGCGCGCTACCGCGATGCCGGTCGCTGCGTCTTCGAATCTCTACGGCAGCAGCAACCGGCTCCCTCGCAATGGA
>CAYUDZ010000034.1:20245-21016 GCA_964443575.1 uncultured Chthoniobacteraceae bacterium
GGCAGGTTGGTTCGAGAAATTACGCCAGGCCCGCGGACTGGCCGCCAAAGGTGAGTTGCTGGATCATGCCTACCGTAACCTTTCAGCCACAGAAGCCGCCACGTTGACCCGGATCATCCTCGGTGACATGCGTAATGGCGTGAAAGCAGGAATAGTCGAGGATGCGTTGGCACTGGCGTACGACGCGCCTGCTACGGCAGTACGGAAGTCCGCCATGTTGCTGGGCAGCCTGCATCAAACTGCATTGCTGGCGGCGCAGGATCAACTGGCAACGGCCACCCTCAAGCCCGGACGCCCGCTCAAGGTGATGCTGGCGGTGTCATCAGCAGATGCGGAAGATGCCTGGCAAAAAATTACCAGCTGCCAAGAGGGAACCATTACGGTCGAGGACAAATACGATGGCATCCGCTGCCAACTGCATTGCTGGCATGGCAAGTGCCGGCTGTTTTCCAGGGACCTCAAGGATATTTCTACCACCTTTCCGGAGCTGCGTGATCACTTCGCCGCCAGTGGCATCGACGCCGTGCTGGACGGTGAAATTATTGCCGGGGAAGCTGCCGGCAGTGGGCGCTCCGGATTTCAACTGCTGCAAAGCAGGCTCGGGCGCAACCAGGCTGACTTCTTCCACAGCCACGAACTGCCAGTTCACTTCATCGCCTTTGATATCCTGTGGCTGGATGGCAAATCATTGCTCGAATCCCCGCTGGCCGAGCGCCGCCGACGCCTCGCCGGAATCAAGCTGCCACCACAATCCAGCCTGGTGCATACCAC
>CAYUDZ010000035.1:0-20818 GCA_964443575.1 uncultured Chthoniobacteraceae bacterium
AAACAAGCGCCTCACGCTTGTCGCAGTAGATGGCTTGTGATTTTTCCGGGCTAGAGCGTGTCCACGGCTGCTTTGATTCGCCGCAGCCCCTCTTCAAGCATGGTGCGGGGGCAGGCAAAATTCAGTCGCAGGTGCTGTGCGCCATCGAACGGCACGCCGTCAGACAAGCCGACACCATGTTGCTCTAAGAATTTGGCAGGATCATCCAGCCCCAACGCACTCACATCGAACCACGCCAGGTAAGTAGCCTGCATCGGGCGGAACGTGATCTGCGGCAATTCTGATTGGATAAAGTTATAAACGAACTCGTAGTTGCCGCGCAGGTATTGCAGCAACTCCTGCCTCCAGTCTGCACCTCTATTGTATGCTGCCTCACACGCAGCATAGCCGAAGCAATTCACCTCGGTGATGATACCGCGCAGTGTTTTTTGGAATTGTTTGCGCAATTCCGAATTTTCGATAATGGAAAATGCGCAGGCCAGTCCCGGCAGATTGTATGTCTTGCTCGGTGCCATCAGCGTGATGGTGCGTTTGGCAATCGATTCACTCAAGCTGGAGGTGATGATGTGCTTCGCCTTGTCATCGAATATCAGATCACAGTGGATTTCATCCGATATCAGCACCAGGTCATGTTGATTGCAGAAGTCCCCCAAAGCAGTCAGTTCGGCTTCTGAGAAGACGCAGCCGACGGGATTGTGCGGGCTACTAAGTATGAGCAAACGCGTGTGGGGCTTGATCGCCGCCGCCATCGCATCAAAATCGAAAGTCCAGCGCCCATCGGCATTCAGGCAAAGCGGCACCTTGATCAACTCACGTCCAGCGTAGTCCGGTGCCGTGAGGAATGGTGGGTAGACGGGCGTCGCAGTCATGACCGATTCATCCTCCCGGGTGAATGCGTGGACGCAGAGGTTGATTGCCGGCACCAGCCCGGGTAGAAAATTTAGCCAGGAAGCTTTGGCATGGTAGCCATGCTGGCGCTCCAGATACTGCAGTACCGCTGCGACCGGCGCCGCGTAGGGAATCGTATAGCCGAACACCCCATGGTCCAGGCGAGCCTGCAGAGCTTCGCGGATCTCTGGTGCCGTGACAAAGTCCATGTCTGCCACCCAGAACGGCAAGATCTCGCTGCCCTTGTATTTATCCCACTTTAAACTTCCGAACCCGCTACGGTCGGGGCAGTTGTCAAAATCGTATTTGAAAGCATTCATGATGCGTCACAATCAACTGCCGGCGCGACGCTTGCAATTGAAATCCTGGCCTTTGCTATCCGGCCGGTTTCATGGGAATTTCTTTCGGACGACAGACGATGATGCCGGCACGGTGTTTGCGCTCGTAAAGGTAGTCCTTGAGCCGGCGGTCGAGGATGACCTTGACTTATTATATAAAAACTACTAATACTCGCTAATATGACACTCACCCGCACCACTATCAGCCATAACAAACTTTTCGCACGCTATCGTATCCTCAGCTGTGTCAGGTGCTTGATTCTATCAGAGCTATGCAGCTCCGTGTTGGTATAGCCAACCCAACAAGTAAAAGGCCATTAATATTTTAATCAATCAATAAAAATCCTCACCGATGAAAATAGATCGATTCCGAGCCGCCATCTTTTACATTATCGTAATTTTAGCGATCCTTTCGCTGGTTTATTTCTTTGCTTCAGACAACCAAAAACAGCGTGCGGAAATTGCAGAAGGTACTGCGAAAGATAAGACCGCGCAGACCGCGCATTCGCAGCCGACTAAACAACCTCGACCCGAGCTTAAATCAGGCGTTTGGAAAATTGACGAAGATCTTGAGGTTTCAGAAGTACTGTTAGTACAGAACATACCAGTTCAGGGCAAGAAGTCGCGCTCGGTTAGAATCGTAAAAAGTAAATTTAAATATCCTTTTTTAAGGATTGAATCTCTGAAAGCCACTCATAAAGAAGCCACCCAAGAGACTATTTTTGGCCAGACTGTTGCTGTCGCCGATCATATCATGGTGAGTCCTGTGAATGGGGTGTCAGTCTCTGAGTTAAACACCAGCTTGGAGGGACTGGGTTACCAGATTCGCAGAAAAACCCCTTCTTATCTGCTGGTTGAGATACCTGATTTCCAGCGGGTATCCGCCCTCGCCGAAGTTATCCGGCAGTTAAGCGACATCGATGATGTTCACATAGCCGAGCCCGACTACCTCGTTCGCCACATGGACTTATTCCCGGACGAGATGTCCAACAATGAACAATCCCTGTGGGCGATGTACAATAGCGGCGGAGTTTACCGCACCATTGATAGTGACATTGATGCCCCTGCAGCCTGGTCAATCAGAAACAATGCTTCAGGAGTTATTGTAGGGATAACCGATACCGGCCTGCACATCACGCACGAAGATTTGAAAGATAACCTTTGGACCAATCCTGATGAAATTCCCAACGACGGCATCGATAATGACAATAACGGTTACGTCGATGACATTTATGGGGTCGACGTAGTCACCGAAATTGGTAATCCACTCGAAGAAAATGGCCATGGCACACATGTTGCCGGAACGGTCGGCGCTCAGGGCAATAACGGTAAGGGCGTCGTCGGTGTTGCTTGGGATGTTCAATTGCTGGGAGCCCGGTTTCTCGGTCCGGTTGGCTACGGCACAAATTCAGATGCCATCAGTGCAGTGAACTACTGTGTCGGTGAGGGGGCCCGGATTATTAATGCCAGTTGGGGTGGCGGTGGTCGTAGCGAAATCCTTAAGTCCAGTTTGCTCGCTGCCAATGATTCCGGAGTTATCTTTGTTGCCGCTGCCGGCAACTATGCATCCAATAACGATCAAACTCCTATCTATCCGGCAGCATACCGGGTCCCCAACGTGCTAAGCGTAGCTGCAACAGACGATAACGATAATATCACATCATTCTCAAATTACGGAAATTCACTGGTTCACTTGGGCGCTCCCGGTAAGTCGATTAAATCAGCCTACTTTGATAATTACTGGTTTGCTGGTAATGACGGATACGCACGGTTAAGCGGGACATCGATGGCAGCTCCCCACGTAGCCGGTACTCTGGCGCTGCTAAATGCTGAGTTTCCAGCAGAAGACGTTTCCCAGCTGATTAGCCGGATTCTGACATCGGTCGATCCCTTAGACTCGTTATCTGACAAGGTCTTATCTGGGGGACGTCTGAATGCCAGCAAAGCACTTTCTGCTAGTCGTACCAATCCCCTTAATGACGACTTTGAGAATGCAATCGAATGGCTGGGCAGCCAGGGGGCATGGACTGGCAGCCTGAAACACGCCACCACTGAAGCCGGAGAAATAGTCGACCAGGGCCAGGGGAATGTCTGGTTTAAATGGTCTCCCCTATTTGATGGAACAGCACAGCTGCATGCCGAGAGTACAGATGAAAATATCGGGGTACGAATTTACAGCTATATCAACAGCAGCCTGCAAGAAATCAGTGCAGCACTACCAAACACTGTCGTTGACCTCAACTTTTTCGCAACCACCGGTCAGCAATACTATGTTTCCGTTTATTATACGGATACGGCCCCCGATCATGTTGATGTCGATTTTAGCCAACCATCGACCAATGATAATTTCCGGGATGCAGTGGAAATTACAACATCCAGCTTTGATTTATATGGTTCCAATCTGGGGGCAACTGCTGAGAAAGGGGAGCCCACCCACGCCGGGGAAGGCTGGGGCAAATCGGTATGGTTCAAGTGGATTGCGTCTGAATCCACGGACATGGTCATCAGCACATTTGGCAGTTCCTTCGATACTGTCCTAGCAGTCTATACTGGTGACAACCTGGCCGATCTGAGCGAGGTCATATCAAATGATGATACCAGCCGCTCGGACCTTACCAGTAGAGTACGCTTTGATGCAATCGCAGGAACGACTTACTACATTGCCATCGACAGCTATTGGGATACCGAGGGTCAAGTCCGCTTGACCGGATACCCTTACAGCACGGTGGCTATCCTCGATCAACCGCAATCCATTGAAGCCGTAGAGGGAAGGCCTGCTACGTTTTCAGTCAATGCCCAGGGCCCCGGAATTCTCAGCTACCAGTGGTTTTTCAACGGCAATCCTGTACCCGGAATCCATGGCCGCTCCTATACAATTCCAGCTGTTTCCAACGAGTATATTGGCGAATATTATGTGGTCGTATCTTCGCGGGATGAGTCCGTAACCAGCTCGACCGCAGAACTGAGTTACCAGCAATTGGAACCCGAAATTTTCTGGCAGATGCGCGACATTGACGTGGTCAATGGCAATGAGCAATACCTGCAAGTGCTGGCCGGCGGCACCGGTCCATTTACTTACCAGTGGTACCACAACGATGTTGCCATCGCTGGCGCTGTCAATCCCAGTTATCGCATTCCGTCGATGTCAGAAAGCAACCAGGGCATCTATCATGTGGAAATAACCGGTTTGCTAGGTACGATTGAGAGTGACCGATTCGAAGTCCGCTTTATTGATACTCCATGGGATCAATGGCGGTGGCGTAATCCACTTCCTCTCACATACACCATGAATGATGTTCGTTATATCGAAGGCGAGTTCATTGCCGTCGGGGACGGCGGAACCCTTGCCCGCTCCCCGGATGGAAAATACTGGAAAACTGAGAGCTTCCAGATGATGCAATACATGGATCAAGTGGCCTATGGTGCAGGGACTTATGTTATTGGCGGTAGATTAGGCGAGGTATTACGATCGACCGACGGCCACACATGGACTAAACACAATACCGGTCAATCATCCACGATTTCAGAGCTTGAATACCATGCAGGACAATTCATCGCCAGAACCAGTTATGGATATGTTCTCACTTCGACGGATGGGACATCATGGTCAATTCCCAACCAGATTAATTTTAATGGCTTTAGCGAAATAATCCTGCATGGAGGACAAGTTTTTGCCTTAAAGTCGAACACACTCTACAGTTCCTCCGATGGGGTTAATTGGAGTTCTCATTCGCCCGGATTTTCGATTGACCGGCTATATTCGTTCGATGGGAAATTGTTCGCGTGGGACGATGACTACTATCCTAATGCCAACTTGTATACTTCCACCGATGGCATTTCGTGGAGCGGACCGACAGCCTTGGATGATGACTGGATCGGCCACAGTGAGGACATGATTGAAGTTGATGGCATGCTATACGGAACCGCTTACAACCAGCGGGTATTCTTCTCAGAGGATGGAGAAACCCGCTACAGGTATCAGTTGACACCGTACCAGAGCGCCGACCTGAATGCTATCGCTTATGGGAACGGCACATTTGTCATCGTCGGCTCAGATGGCTTAATTCTAAGCGAGGAAGACTTCGATAAATTCAGCCTCGAATCCGGTAGATTTACTGAATCCCTTACAATGGTTAATGAAGTAGACGGGGAGTTGGTTGCCATGGACGGCAAGGTAATTATGACCTCGGGTGATGGCATCACCTGGCGAAAAGGGGCAATCGACTTCGGCGAAGAAAGCTACGTTACCGCAAACGGTATGGTATATGACGGCACCCGCTATTGGCTTGCTTTGGGACACGATGGGCTGGCCATGGGCTATGACTATCAAAACTTCAGGCAATGGCCGATTGCTCCGACAGGCTCGTGCTATGACCTCTGTTACGGGAATGGTTTGCTGGCTGCCCGTTTTGACGGATATGTCCATTATTCGAGTGACGGCGGCAATACCTGGCAGGCCAGCACCTTGCCGCGTACGGCACAGTTTGATTATGCTGCAGGGCACTTCGTGGCGCACATCAGCAACACAATTTATACTTCGACTGATCTGGTTAACTGGAACACATGGACTGACCCCAGCTTTAAGACATTTGATCTGGTCGCCGAACGCGGCAACCAAATCCTGGGTATCAGTTGGGACGGCTGGGTTTTTAACTCGACTGACGGCAGTAGTTGGTCACGAGTCGACTCGGATATCAGCCATGCACATTCCCTGGATTCAGATGGATCGAACATCTTTATCGCAACCACCAACTCCGTCTTTTTTGGCAATGATTTTAACGACTGGTACGAGAGTCATACGCCGGGGCATTCATACGCATTAACGGAATTTAAAGAAACACTGGTCTCAGTTGGTGGTGGTGGTAACATCATGCAGGCAGGGATGGTGAAATCTTCTGCCCCGGAGGTGAATATTAAGGGCCTGGGGAATAATACGACTGTACCGGTAGGCTTCAGCTTACTCATCGAAGCTGATGTGTGGGACCCTGAGGGAAACCTGGTTGATGTGGAATTTATTATTAACGGGGCTAGCCAGGGAATTCAGACATCAGAACCGTTCCAGCTATTGTGGTCGCCATCGATGACTGGAGAATACACGATTCGGGTGAAAGCCCGTGACGCAGATGGCATGGTGCGCAGCGATTCAGTGCTGGTAACTGCTGAGACAGGAACTACTACGATTCCGCTCCTTACAGCGAATACCGGGTTTGAAACAGGGTCGATGGCATATCACGATGGTATCTATTATGTCGTCGGTATAGACGGCAAACTTTATACCTCAGGGGATGCCATCAACTGGAGCTCTCAGACTTTATTTACCCAGGAAAGGGCACGCCAGATAGCAATCGGTAATGGCAAAATTGTTGTAATGGGTGAATCAGGTAGCGCGGCAGTTTCATCCGATGGCATCAATTGGATCGTTGCCAGTGTGACAACTACGAGTGGTAATTCGCTACAATTTGCCGATGGATATTTTTTCTTTCTTAGCAGTAATAAAATTTACCTCTCAGAAGATGGACTGAATTGGACCTCCTCGTACCCTACGGATTTCTCTTACAATAATAAGGCGCTAGCTTATGGAAATGATGTATTCCTGGTAGCAGGTAACAACCCAACCTTATTGTATGCATCCGAAAATGGCTTGGACTGGTCGCGGCCATTACGAAGTGAAAGTTACAACTTTCATGATGTTGTTTATGGCGATAATGGATTCGTAGCCGTTTTGCATGGGGCTCAAATTATTCATTCCCACGATGGTTTTAATTGGAGTCAACCAACTACCTTGTCGGGAGACATTAGGGACGTTACGCATGTCAATGGATACTATTTCTTGGGCGGCTATCCTGCTCACAGCACTGCTGGTTACAAAATGCTTTATGTTTCCCGGGACGGGCTGCAATGGACGCCGACCTCCGGCTCAGGAACCTACGATGGTATAGCCTATGGGAATGGCACATTAGTAGCCGTAGCCAACGATAATCTTTTCCGCTCCACTGATGGGATCAATTGGGAGGAAGTGCCGGGTATTCCAGGCGGATGGAATTGGCAAATTCAATATGGTGACTCCGGATTTTTTGCCTCGGACGAAAACGGCTCTTCGATATTTTCTGCGGATGGTTCAACTTTCACATTTCACGAAGTTTCAGACTTCGAAGAACCACAGGATTACTATAATATCACGTTCTTCAATGGAATGTATGTCGCCTGTGGCAATAATGAAGGAATATTCACTTCGCCAGACGGCAGGGAATGGACAAAAAGAGATGATGGCAGTTCTTCTTCCAACTACGACTACAACCAATTCTTCTCAGGTCCCGGTATTTTATTTGCATATGGTACCGGACCTGTAGCCTGGACGGAAGATGGCATCAATTGGCAGATCGCAAATGGATTATCAAGACCAGTCGATATCGCCTACGACAACGGCCAGTTTATCGCCTTGTCCAATTCATCCTCTGGACCTTATTTCTCGGAAGATGGCAAGACTTGGAGCTTAGATCCTTCGCCACCGAGTGAGTTAATCTTTGCAAGCCAGATCGAATTTGGCGGTGGTGTTGGTGTAGTCGTAAAGTACAGTACTATTTACAATTCGTTTGATGGCAGTAATTGGAACCCGGCTTCCTATTCCCTTCCCGGTCCCTACTCTGCCGAATTGTGCTACGGACACGGTAAGTTTGTGATCGTAAAAAGGGATGACAATATTCACTACTCATCTGATGGAGATAACTGGCAATCCATCTCACTCGGTTCCGACATTCTATTAACTTTTGTTTGTACCACACCCACTGGCTTTTTGGCTTTGGACAGCAATGGTCGAATTTACCGCTCGCCCGACGCCGTCAACTGGACCCAGGAAGATGCTTTCTACAGCAATGCGGACAAGGCATTCCAGGACGATAGTGGTAAACTATTTCTAACCGGAGATGGCCAAGTAGTCGTCTACAGCCAGCTCGACTTAATGGTTGAGAGTCTCACCAGCACCACCGGTACCATGGGGATCGGGGATGAATTCGAAGTTACCGTTCAAATAAAGAATTTTGGTGATGCTGATTTTTCCGGTTCAGAACCTGTGGACATAGGGGTATGGTTTTCTCGCGACCGTTTTTGGGGTAATGCCGATGACTTCAAGGTACATGATTATTCGGCCTCCAATCTGGCCATAAGTGCCAGTCAGTCGGTCACTGAGACATTTTCTTTCCTCCTGCCGGAAAGCCTTCAAGCAGGTGATTTTCATGTCGGTGTACACGTTGATTCCTCGAATACTTATTCTGAGATCAGGGAGCCAAATAACTATTTCATCAGTTCGAGTTCTGAAGTCCATGTTCCCGAATGGTACCTGAATGTTTCCGCTTCAGGCGACGGCGATGTCCAGCGGAGTAATTACCAGCAACGGTATGTCCATGGATCGTCGGTGCTGTTAATTCCCGTGGCATCAAAAGGCAGCGTATTTAGTGGTTGGTCAGGTGCCGGATTAAGCGGGCTAAATGATGCCACAGTCATGATGACCGATGATTTATCGATTTTTGCCCAATTTGAGCAGGCATGGCCACTGCGTATCCAAGTCAACGGCAACGGTTCGGTAGCCACGACTCCCGATTCGACAGTATTTGTTAATGGGACTGTCGTCCAGCTCGTGGCCACCACCGCTCCAGGTTGGAATTTTAGCGGATGGTCCGGGGACATCTCCAGCAGTAGCACCAACACTTCAATCACCATGGACAGCAGCAAAACAGTAGCAGCCAATTTCTCTCAATCTTATTCCGGTTATCAGGAAGCCTGGTTTACACCGGCAGAAAGGGCTACTGCCATTGCCCAGGCAGCAGAAGACGCTGATGGTGATAATTTTCTCAACTGGCAGGAGCATGCTGCCGGCTCCAGCCCGCGGGACTCCTCTGACCTTCCGATCAAAGAAATTCTAAAAACAAAGAATGAACTAATTCTAATTTACACCCGCAACACCGGCTCCCCAAACAGCGTCATTTGTAAAAAAAGTAACGATTTGAGTTCCTGGTCCAGTACTGATATCGAAGAGCGAGTCCTAAGCAGCACCAATGGCATTGAACGGGTAGAGGCTCGCATCCGCTTTACTGATTCTGACAAAGCATTCATGCGCTTGGAATTTCAGCAAAACAATTAAAGTCGATTTAACCTTAAGCCCCCCACCCCTGTCGATGAATGTGGACAACCCGATGAACCAATCAAATTTCCGGCGGTCACCCGGCCGGTTTCATGGGAATTTCTTTCGGACGACAGACGATGATGCCGGCACGGTGTTTGCGCTCGTAAAGGTAGTCCTTGAGCCGGCGATCGAGGATGACCTTGCGGCCTTTGTCGCGCTCGGACGTGGCATGCATGAAGCGCAGCACGCCATTGCGGTCACGGTAAGCCAGCCCGACATGCGAGGTATAGCTGCTATGCCAGGTAGTCGTGATGGCGATAATGTCACCGGTCTGCAGTTTTGGCTCGACCGATGCCACGCGCGACTTGGGGATATGGTAGACCGGTAAGGCGCTGACCTGATTTTCGATGCGTGACATGCGCGGGCGCAATTCCGGGTTATTCTTCAAATAGCGGTAGCTTTTCCATGCAACAGTCATTTCCCTGATCTGCCGCTGGAGGCGCACCCCGCCGAGTTGGCGGGTCGGATTGATGGCCAACCCGCGCTTCTCGTTGTCGTAAAAAACTTCCTCCAGGAAGTGCATGCGTGACAAGTAATCGCCGGTACAGCGTCCGTTGCGATAGCGTTCGACCTCGACCATGTGCAGTAAATCTTCCGGACGGTAGCCACCGTCCTTGATTTTCAGCATGCGCGCAAAGCCGAGCGCAATCTCATAAAACGTCCAGCAGTCGAGCCCATTGAAATTCACCGATGGCGCTTCGATGTGATCATCGATCTCCAATGTGTAATTGACGTAGGGAGTGCCCAACAATGCCTTGCCAACTGTCGCGGTACGCCGACCCAGTGGCAGCTTGTGCCAGTTCTCTTTTTCCGCCCGCGCGACCAACTGGTAGAATTTTCCTTCACCCTTGAAGACGGTGGACTTTGGTAAGCGCAGGGGACTGGCTGGCGGGATGGCCGGCACCATTTTCTCGCTGCGTTCATTGCCCGTGAGCACCCGACCGTTTTCCATCTCGGGGTTGCCTGAGGCACAGCCACTAAGCAACAAAATTGGTAGGATTAGACTAACAACGGAAAATCGGAAGAGTGAGAATTTCATTGGCCAACAATTCCAGATAATTGGCAAAAATCAAGCGGCAGGCTCTTGGCCGATCTCTTTAAGCGCCGGCAATGTCGCCACTACCAATAATGCCAGGAGCACTACGCCGGCACTGGTAAACAGAGCCAAGGTGGCATAGCCGGGACCGGCAGCCGGACCAAGGGTCAACAGCCAACCGCCCAGGATCGGACCAACCACCCGCCCGAGGCTGCCGCCAGACTGCAAAATGCCCAGCGCACGCCCCTGCCAGGCCGGATCAACCGTGCGCGATGCCAGCCCGTTGAGCACCGGCGTGATCAGGCTGTTGCCGATGGCGATCCCGGCGCTAGCCAGCATCAACGTCGTCAAACTAGCGGTCACTGGCAGCCACGCGGTAGCTGCCGCCAGGATCAGACAGCCTACCAACACCAGCATCTTCTCGCCCTTGCCGCGATGGAGCAGTCGCCGCAACACCCCACCCTGCATGATTACCCCGATCACCCCGATGTAGGCAAATAGGTACCCCGCCCGCTGCGCATCATAGCTGTAAACATGTTTCAAAAACAACGCCCACACGGTGGTCATCACGGAAAAGCCGCAGATCGCCAGGAAATAGCTAAGCACCACCCGTACGTAGACCCCCGCCTGCACATGCTGCAATACAGCAGCCAAGGGTTGCCGCCGACCACGATCAGCGCGCAGGTCGCGGTGCAGGCTCTCAGGTAAATACAGCCAGATCAGCAGCGCATTAATCAGCGCCAAACAACCGGCCATAAAAAAAGGGGCTGCCGGATCAATCCCCGCCATGAAACCGCCGATCGCCGGGCCAAAAACAAAGCCGGCTCCGATCGCTGCCCCAATCATCCCCATCGATTTTGAACGCTCTTCCGGCGAGGTGATATCCGCCATGTATGCCTGTGCAGTACCAATGTCCGCCCCGGAAATTCCGTCGATCAGCCGCCCGAGAAAGAGCATCCACAGCGCCACCGCCCATCCCATGATAAAAAAGCCTACCGCAGCACCCAGAACGCTCACCAACAACACAGGCCGCCTGCCAAAGCGGTCAGATAGCCGCCCGATTACCGGGGCAAAGAAAAACTGGCAGGCAGAAAAGGTTGCCACCAACAGCCCGATCTGGAAACCGCTGGCACCATAACGCTCAGCGTACAAAGGCAGCACCGGAATCACGATGCCAAAGCCGACCATACTGATGAACACAGTCAGCAAGATGATCCCCATGCTGCCTGCTGATTTAGTTGTGCTTTCGGCCATTAGAAAAACTGAACTCAAGAGCGCCCGCTGCATTTCGTCAAGCAATGATTGCAGCTGTTACATACAATCTTGAATTGTTGCTGCTTCACGGGATAGAGTCTGCAGCACAAACAAGTGACACGGCATGGCTGATGCAGCAGATATATTTCGCGAAAAAAAATTACTCGGGCAAAAAACTCATCACGCTCGGGGCGATCGCCTTCGTGGCCTGTTGGCTCGCTGCAAATTTGGGATTTGCAGATCAGCCAGAGTGGTTTACTTACTTGATACTTAGCGGACAACTCAGTGCACTGGCTATTTACCTGGTCGGCTACTGGCAGGCTGTCGTTTCCAAAGGTTACCCGAAGATTCTCTGGCTGGCAGGGTTTACAGGCATAATCGGGCTCATTATTATCATGTTCCTGCCCTCACGGAGCAAATTAACTACTACACCCTGATCCCCAACCAAGAATGAAAGCACTGCATGTCACTTTTGAAGGACGCGTCCAGGGCGTCGGCTTCCGCTACACCGTTAAGCGTGAATCCACCGGGTTCGATGTGGCAGGCTGGGTACGCAACCTGCCCGATGGCCGGGTCGAAATGCTGGTCAGCGGTGAGGACAACGAAGTCGATGACTTTATTGAAGCTATTCTTACTGGCGAAATGGCAGGTAATATTGCTAAAGTGCAGCGCGAGGAAACTGAGACAGATGAAAAATTACGTGGATTCGAGATCCGCCTTTAGCACCTGCATTGCAATCACCAGCAACATTACCTAACATAAATTTATGCCGACCCCAGCCGTAACAGTCGAAAACCTGACTAAAGTATTTCCGATTCCATTCAAACGGCGTCAGCTGGTTGCCGTCAGGGACTTATCAATTACGGTCGAACAGGGACAAGTATACGGCCTGCTCGGCCCTAATGGCTCCGGCAAAAGCACCACTCTCAAAGCCGTGCTGGGGCTGTTGACGCCAACTGAAGGGCGCACCGCAATTTTTGGCATCGACAGCAGTGAAGTCAGCAGCCGTGACCATGTCGGCTACCTGCCGGAAAATCCGTATTTCTACAAATACCTCAGCGGCGAAGAAACCCTGATGTTCTTCGGCAAGATCTGTGGCATCAAGGGCCGTGCCTTGCGTGACCGGGTCAAGGAACTTCTTGTCCTGGTAGGGCTGCAGAATGCCGCCGACCGACGCCTCGGCGGCTACTCCAAGGGAATGCTCCAACGTATCGGGCTGGCCCAGGCATTGATCCAACAGCCGCGCCTGGTCGTGCTCGATGAACCGACCGCAGGTGTCGACCCGGTCGGGTCACGCGAAATTCGTGATTTGATCCTGCGCCTGCGTGACGATGGAATCACTGTCCTGCTTTGCTCCCACCTGCTCGGCCAGGTACAGGAAATTTGTGATCGGGTCGGTATCCTCGCCCAAGGGCAACTGGTACGGGAGGGACCGCTCAACGACCTGATTTCGCTGGACCACCGCGCCGAAATCATCATCGAACAGTCGACCCCGGAAGCCCTCGAGGCCATCAAGCGCGCTGCGACCGATGCCGGTGCCAAAGTCGTCGAGTCCAGAAAATCGCGCACCACACTGGAACGGCTGTTCCTCGATGCCACCGGATCCAATTCCACCGTGAAGCAGGCAATTGGTACAGATGCTGCCAAGCCTGCAAGTCAGGATGATACAGGAGGTAATAATGACTGAAGAAATAGTTCGTGATGCACCCGTCAAGACCGGCCACCGGAGCTTTTCTTTTTCCCGGGCCAGCGCAATTGCCCATAACACACTGACCGAACTGATCAGGCTCAAGGTCTTCTATTTTCTGGTGATCTTTGCCCTGGTGATCATCGGCAACTCGGCCTTCATGCTGCGCTTTTCCTTCCAGGAGGAATTCCAGGTGCTCAAGGATGTCGCCTTCGGCGCGATGTCGATCTTCTCATCGATCCTGGCGATCGTTGCCACTGCCTACCTGATCCCAAACGATATCGAAGACCGTACGCTCTACACCATCCTCGCCAAGCCGGTACCCAGGATTGAGTACCTGCTGGGCAAATTACTCGGTACCCTGACACTACTGGCAATTGCTATCTCATTGATGTTTGTTGTCTTTCTGGCGGTACTGGCAATTCGCGAGCAATGGGTTATCAACGACCTCAAACAGGATCTAGCCAATGCGCCGCCGGAGTTGTTGGAAACTGAATTGCAGAATGTGAAGGACGCATCATTCAACTGGAACCTGCTGCCCGGGGTCATCATCGTTTATTTGAAAGCGGCCATCCTCGCCGCCCTGACCCTGTTCCTGTCGACCTTTGCCAGCAGCGGCCTGTTTACCGTCATCGTTGCGGTCGTCATCTATTTTGTCGGCCACCTGCAGTCGACTGCCCGCGATTACTGGCTGGGAGGTACTGCTGAATCATTTCTGGCGACTATATTTCTGGCTCTGGTGTCGCTGGTCTTTCCGGACCTGCAGATGTTTACCATGGTGGATGATATTGTAGCAGGCAACCAGATCGCGATCTCCCTGTTTCTGCGAACTGCCGGCTTGGGCGTACTGTATGTATTAATCTACTTCCTGCTTGGCTACTTCCTCTTTTCGCGTAAGGAGCTGTGATGAAGTCGGGTCACCTTCTGGTCGTTGTCGTAGTATTGCTGGCATTCGGAGCCGCACGGGCACCGCTCGAACACGACCTCGCCAATGACTACCAGCAAGCATTCTTCCAGGGCGCTCAGTTGAACCTGGAACTGCGTGAGCGGATCGGCCAAAAGTCGTTCATTGCCGCACTTAGTGGTTTTCGTTCGTTGGTTGCCGATGTGCTCTACATCGAGGCCCACGCGGCTTGGGAGCGCACCCAGTGGGGCCAGATGGCGTACCTGTTCGAAAATGTCACAACCCTGCAACCGCGTAACCTGCTTTTCTGGGATATGGCATCATGGCACATGGCCTGGAATGCCAGCGCCGCCGCGATCGATGACGCTGATGAAACTCGCTTGGCTATCCGTAAGCGTAACCAACGCTCATACTTCGAGCTGGGCCGTGAAATTCTGCGCCATGGTATTAACAATAACCCCGATCGCTACCTCCTTTACGAACGCATGGCAATCCTGCTGCGCGATAAATTTGAAGACCATTGTGAAGCGGCAGACTACTTCCTGAAAGCTGCAGAATTTGAGAATTCACCCAGTTACATGGAGCGGTTTGCCGGCTACGAAATGGCTAAATGCCCTGAAAGAGTAGAAGAAAGTTACCAGTTGTTACGCAGGCTTTGGCTGGAGAAACCGAATGAACGTAAGCCGACCATGTACTCATTGCTCCACCAGTTACAGGAAGATTTACAAATTCCGGAACAACAAAGGATTTACATCCCTGACCTGAATAGACAATAGTTTACATCCATGTTGTTTGCGATCTTTGGGGATATCCATGCTAACCTTGAGGCACTCGATGCTGTGCTCGAGGATGCCGAAAATGCCGGGGCGACTCATTACGTATGCCTCGGCGACTTGGTCGGCTATAATGCCAATCCGCACGAGTGCGTTGCCCGGGTGCAGGAGTTGGACTGTCCGGTAGTCAAGGGCAACCATGATGAGCAGGCTACCATGACCGATGATCTCAGCGCCTTTAACCCGCTGGCAGAGAAAGCTCTGGCGTGGACCCGCTCGAGCTTAACCGACAGCGATAGGAGTTGGCTCAAGGATCTGCGGATGGTCCGCCAGGTGCGCGATTTCACCGTCGTCCATGCCACCCTGGATACTCCACATCGCTGGGGCTACGTATTTAATCAGTTGGATGCTTCAGCCAGCTTCTCTTACCAGCACACCAATATTTGCTTCTTCGGCCACACCCATG
The DNA here is from genome assembly GCA_964443575.1 of uncultured Chthoniobacteraceae bacterium. Classification (GTDB taxonomy): domain Bacteria; phylum Verrucomicrobiota; class Verrucomicrobiia; order Chthoniobacterales; family CAKUMP01; genus CAYUDZ01. The sequence continues at coordinate 15,526 of CAYUDZ010000035.1, forward strand.
TGCCGCGCCTGTATATTCGCGAAACTTCCGTGCTCAGCCTGCCACTCGATCGCCTCCAGGTAGAAATCGGCAAAAAGTACTTTATCAATGTTGGCAGCGTCGGCCAGCCACGCGACGGCGACTGGCGGGCTGCTTATGTTTTGTTCGAGCCCAACAAAGGCCAAATCGAGCTGCGGCGACTGCCTTACGATATCGGTACCGCCCAAAAGAAAATTCTCGACGCCGGCTTGCCGGAGCGCCTCGCCGATCGCTTGGCGGTCGGCAAATAACCTACTGGCGCCCATGCAGAGCGCTGGTCAGGACAGTTGGCAACCTGGGCGGATCCTGGTTGTCAAACCAAGCAGTATGGGCGATGTGATCCACACGCTGCCCGCCGCGGCAATGCTGAAAGCCTGCTGGCCAGACGCCCACCTGAGCTGGCTGGTCAATACAGAGTGGGCACCATTACTTGAGCAGAACCCGCACATCGACCGGATCATCGAGTTTCCACGTGGCCAGTTTCGTGGCTTGGCCGGCCTGTGGCGTTTTCCAGGTTGGCTGAACAACAACCGCAGTCAGCTCAAGGCTGACCTTGTGGTCGACTACCAGGGACTGCTGCGCTCAGCGCTGATCGGGCGTGCGGCCAAACCGCAGTTATTTGCCGGCCTTGGTGACGCCCGGGAAGGAGCGCGCCGGTTTTACAATCGGGTGGTAGAAACAACACCTAGCCAGCACTCGGTAGAACGCTACCTGTCATTGAGCGCAATGCTATGCAAGCAGCAACCACCCGCACACCCTGAGTTCCTACTACCGGCAGGCACGCCGCCAGCCAGTTTCGATCTGAAAAATTTTCTCGTCGTCCACCCGTTTTCGCGAGGGCAGGGCAAAAGCCTCACCCCAGCTCAACTCGGATTGCTGCTCGAATTACTGGCAAAAGTACTGCCGGTCGTAATCGTCGGCCGTTGCGAGCATGCCCCCGACCTGTCACCACATCAGGGTGTCACCAATTTGCTCAATACCACCTCGCTGCATGAGTTAATCTGGCTGATGCGCCAAGCCAAGGCAGTCATCAGTGTCGACAGCGGCCCGATGCATATCGCGGCCGCGGTGAACCCGCAGACCCTCGGTATCCATACCTGGAGCGACCCTGCTAAAGTCGGACCCTACAGCCGCACCGCACAAGTCTGGAAAGCAGGACAGCTCTTGCCTGCATGGAACTTTACCAGCCGCAAAAGCTCGCATATCCAGCCTCTGGATGATACGGCAGTAGGGCAAATCGCACAGGCCGCGCTAAAGATGGTTGGAACTGGCTAACCCGGTTGCCAAGCTTTGACCACTGAAGTTGCTAATGATGACTCCTCGTTGCGGGCGATGATCTCGATTGTCTGCATATTTTTTCCCTGCTCGATTTCAAAATATGCCAGGTTACCTACGACCAACTCCGGGAAGATTTTGGTTACTTTGTCATCTGCTCTGATCAGGCCGTGTACTTCAGCAACTGGCACGTCTTCAAACACCACGGCCAGTGATGTAGTCCCCGCCGGCAGACTGACCATACTTTTGTCGCCATTAGTTACCTCCAGTTCATCGGTCACCCTGACAAATACGGCCTGTCTTTCGCCACTGCGTACCGGCAACTCAACGATCGTGTTGAAGTCGTTTAGGTCACTCAGCCAGAGCGGCTCATGCCGTCGCTTATAGCTGGCATCAAAGCAGGCAACGGCAGCATGCTGCGGCGGCGTGTTGCCGGCAAATTCAGTTAATTGGTAGCGCTCGTCGAGGTAGGCGTCCAACCGCTTGCCGTAACCGACCCCTTTGACCAGCACTTGGCCGCCTGCCGGCTGCAACCTCTCTATAATTCTGGCAGCATCGATCCAGCGCTCACGCGGGATAAAATTAAATTCCTGTACGGTCTGTAGTCCGAATGGCAACAACAGCATGGTCAGGCCGGCCGCTATCGGAACCCTTGCCGTCTGCAATGCCTGCGGCTGGAACAGCAGTCCTGCCGCAAAAGCAAAAAGAATAGCCCCCGCCGTACCGGTGAAACTGGCCGTGCGTGCCGGTGGCGTCTGCAGATACAGGCAAAAGAATAGAAAAAACAACACCAGCGATGCACCAAGCGCCAATGACACCCGCAACGGTTGCGTCTCCTTCGGCCCGATGACGATGGTCGGCAGTAAAATCACCAGCGCCGCTAAAAACTCTAATCCTTTAATGGATACCAACTCGCGCGGCAGCAGAAACGCCATGGTGTAAAAAACATTCTGGATATCGTGAAATTTGATTCCGTAATCATCTTCATAGCTGCCGGCGACCGCGAGGACACCATCCAGTATCGGTGAGTAAAGCAGTACCACCAGCAAACCTGCCACGGCCCCGGCAATAAAGAGCTGCCGCTGCGGACGATAACAGAACAACAGCAACAGCAGCAGCCCGCCAAATAAAACATAGTAGGGCAACGTCCAAATGCCGAGTACCGCCGCCACGGCCAGTATGACCAGCTTGCTGGTATGGCCACGGTCAAGCCAACGCCACATTGCCAGCAGTTGTACGACAGCCGCCAGGGCGATGAAAGAAAACCCGCGAGCTTCCATCAGTTGTTCCAGCAAGCGCGTATTAATGCCGATCAGGAACACCGCCAGCCCGACACAAAAAAACAGCTTCTGGCGAGCAAATGCGTAGGCTGCGACAACCAGGCAGAGCCCGACCGCAATAAATGACCAGAATCGGGCACGGGTAGGGTGCAACGAATCGGCACCGGGTGTGATCGAGTTGATGAAACTGAAGAATACATGGTTCTTGGCCAGACCATAGCTGGTCAGCGACTTCATCGGTCCCTTGGCGGTGTACCCCTCGACCGACCCCAGCTCATCGACCCGCAGCGAGACCTGCGACATCTCATGCATGACTTGTCCAAAATGGATTACTCCGACAACTGCCAGCACCAGTGCCAGCGCCGCCTCGAGGGCCAGCAATACCGTACGCCAGCGCCGGCAAAAATCCGACGTAGCTTGAAATAGTGGACGCCACCAACCAAGCGCCCAATCGCTGACTATCCTCACGTGCCCGGGCAGTTGGATGATACCGGCAATAAACCCTGCGATGATGAGAAATCGTACTGGCCAGCGGAACGCATTGGGCAGCAGGTCAAAAAAAAGATTCCCGGCAATCGCCAGGGCAACCATCAGCAATGGCAGCCGCACCAACCAGAGCAACTGTTCCCGTACCTGCTGCAGAAAGTTCCGATTCTTGCCAGTTTTTTCACTCATATTTTGCTAATAGTTCGCAGGCGACTGCAGGGAGGCCAAAACCTCACCTTTCAAGATCCCAATGCATGGCAGATTGCGGTAGTGACCGGCAAAATCCAACCCATATCCCACTACAAATTCATTCTCGATCTCGAATGCAAAATAATCAGGCGTGAACTCTCTCACCCGTGTCCTTCGTTTGTTTAACAACACGCACGACTTGATCTCAATCGGTTCAGCCACCCGGCTGACCTCCGCATGAACAGTCGCCTGAGTTAATCCGCTATCCAAAATATCATCCAGCAGCAGCACATGCCGGGCGTCCAGCAGCTCACGCTCCAGGTTACCTAGCCTGACCTCGCCACTCGACTCTGTCGCATGACCATAGCTGGCCGCCTGGACACAGGAAATTTTCAGTGGCAGAGGTATCCGCCGCAGTAAGTCCGCCATAAAAATCAGGCTGCCATGCAAGATCGCCAACACCGTCAACGGCTTGCCGGCAAAGTCGCTGGTAATCGTGGCCGCCAGTTCATCCAGACGCTGCTCGATCTCATCTTCGTGAAAAAGCACCCGCTCCAAATCATCACGCATACTCTGCAATACCATGAACCGGTACCGCGATGACAGCAGGAATTACAAACTAATTCTCGAGCTTTCTCGCCAATCTTTGCCCGATCCACGAGTCCGGCTGCAATTCCATGGCGGCTGCCCATAGTTGGCGGGCCGCCTGTTCCTGGCGCAGGTCATCGAGTGCCAACCCGCCGAAGTAATAGATCCCCTGAACTTCGACCGGGTCGAGGTCATGGTTTAATTCTTCCACCATGTCGATCAGCTGAACCAACTCGCTACGCGCCAACTCCCGCTTGCCAAAAATCGCGGGCAACTTGTAATAATTCACGGCCCGTACCAGGCGCACCCTGATATTATCCGGTGCGGCTGCCACCGCTTCATCCATCAACCGGCCACCTTCAGTCAGCATACTGAGCTTCTTTGGCCCGGGAAACAGATCACGACTGCGCAAGGTATAAGCGCTACCAAGATAAACCTTCGCCAGATGGTTTTCCGGTGATCGCTCCAGCATTAGCTGCAGCTTTTCAATACATTGAATAACCGCCTGCTTATCGCCATCGACGCCACGATCATGCAATACTCGGGCCGGTTCAATGGCACCGAAGAAGCCATCATTGGCGAACGAACCGGATATCACCAGGCACAGTGAGGAAAACGTCAGTAGTAGCAATCTGAAGTGATTGGTTGGTGTGGTCACGTGGCCAATCTAGCAAAAGCCCGATCAGACTCAACCACGTTAAGATTTTTCTTCACCATTTCTGAACTCCGCCAGCTGCGCCGCCAGTTTGGTAGGTGCAAGTGCCGTCACATGGATCGCATCATCCTGATAATCCTGCTCAACCACGCGCCCGTCGCGGTGCAGCTGCGCGATGACATCATGGCGCGAGTGCGGGACTACCAGATGCATCTCATCAACCCGGTCCGCAACCCTGGCCGTCATCGCATCAACCAGTTGATCTAATCCGGTCCCCTCCTTGACCGAGACAAAGACTGCATCAGGAAACTGCCGCCTGAGGACAGTAAGTGGTGCGCGCCCGTCTACCGCATCGGTCTTGTTAAAGACTGTCAGGATATTGGCGCGCGGCGCAGCCAATTCGTCCAACACCCGTAATGTCGTATCATGTAGCTCAAGCGCATCCGGGTGTGATGCGTCCACCACATGGATTAAAAAATCTGCCAAGGTCGCCTCTTCCAGGGTCGCCTTGAAGGCATCAACCAGATCATGCGGCAGGTTACGTACAAATCCGACAGTGTCGGTCAGCAGGAGTTTCTGTCCACTTGGCAAAATGATCTTGCGGGTGGTCGTATCGAGTGTAGCAAATAATTTATCCTCAACCAATACCTGAGCATCAGTCATCCGTCGCAGCAGTGAGGATTTGCCGGCATTGGTATAGCCGACAATCGCGGCACGCGGGATCGGGATCCGCTCGCGCCGCTTGCGTTGGGTGGCGCGATTGGCCCGGACGTGTGCAATCTCGGACTTCAGTTTATCAATC
>CAYUDZ010000036.1:0-20531 GCA_964443575.1 uncultured Chthoniobacteraceae bacterium
CTGGCGGTAACTCGTCCTCGGCGAACGTTTCGACCTGCATTTGGCAAGCGCTATGGAGCGGGCAACCAAAGTCCGGGTGGTTGCCGCCGCTGCGGTCGACGATCACACCGATCGCGACGACCTCGCCACCGTGGTTGCGTACGATATCCAATGTTTCCTGGACCCGTCCTCCACGTGTGACAACGTCTTCTGCTACCAGGAAGCGTTCGCCTGGCTCAATTTTAAAGCCGCGGCGCATCACCAGTTTGCCTTCTTCTTTCTCGGCAAATATATGCCGCTTGCCGAGTTGCCTTGCCACTTCATGACCGACCAGGATTCCGCCGACTGCCGGTGAGATCACGGTGTCTGCCTGATAATCAGCCAGTAGGTCGGCAAGATAGCCACAAATTTTTTCAGCGGCTGCAGTATCTTGAAGCAGCTGGGCACACTGGAAAAACTGGCTGCTATGTAGGCCGGACCTCAGGATGAAGTGCCCATCGAGCAGTGCTCCGGTTTGTCGAAAAAGTTCCAAAATTTCCTCAGAAGTCATATGGTTAGCCTGTGATCGTTGCGATTACTTCGATTTCTATACGGGCACCGAGGGGAAGTGCAGCTACCTGAATCGTTGAGCGTGCCGGGAATGGTTCGCTCAAGTACCCGGCGTAAATTTCATTTACGACCTGAAAGTCTCCCAAATCGGTGAGAAAAATTGTGGTTTTCAACACACTATCCCAATTACAACCAGCGGCAGCGAGAACAGCGGACAGGTTTTTCATCACCAGATGCGCCTGTTCCTCTAGGTTGTCGCCGACTAGCTTGCCAGATCCGGGGTCGATTGGAACTTGTCCTGAAGAATAGAAGATGTCACCGGAGATAACTCCCTGCGAGTAGGGGCCGATGGCTGCCGGTGCAGCGGCTGTTTGAATTGCTTGTTTCATTCGGGATAGCAAGCCATAGCGAGCGAGCTACGGCAAGGTTAGATCGATTAGCTTGTGGTATTCTTTCGGTTACTGCCCCTGGCCGGCGGAGTAGCCGGCCTTGCCGTCGAACTGATAGAGTCCTTCGGTTTTAATAAAGTCGAAACCATTTTCTGCCAGGCAAGTAAGCAGTTCGATGGTATCGGCCGGGGTTGCGCTGCCAGCCGACTCAGCCTGAAACCTGCAGCGCCAATGATCGACACAGTATGTTTCCTGCATACCTTGCGGCCAGACCTTCATACCGCGGTTAGAAATCATGGATAGCTGCAGCCGGCAAGTTGATGTTGCAGCGTGGAGCTGGTCACCAAGTTGTTCGGCTGAGCCGTCGATCCATTCGAGGAAAACATCCACGCCATCCATTTGTTTGGTCTCACGCTGACGGGATATTGCAGGCACCATAGGCAGCGAGATCGGTTTGTTGGTGGATGGCTTCTTTGCCATCGGCAGCCTGCGTGGCGATTGTCCGAGGCGCGCGATGACTGCTGCGGCAAATTCTTCGGTGCCTACCTTGCTGCTACTGGTAGCCGCCTGGAAAATATCTCCCGTATGGATACCTTCTTCAATCGTACGTAGCCAGGCATTCAGTATTAATTCTGAAATATTATTGAGGCCCAGGTGCTCGAGCATCAATAGCGAAGCCTGCATTAGACCAGATGGATTGGCGATCCCCTGGCCGGTGATATCGGGCGCCGATCCGTGGATCGCCTCGAACATGGCTGCGTGCTCCCCGATGTTTGATGATCCCGCTAGACCTACCGAGCCGGCAATTTGCGCGGCAATATCCGAGACAATATCGCCGTAGAGGTTGGGGACGACGATTACGTCAAAGAGTTCCGGGGTATCAGCGATCCGGGCGGCCCCGATGTCAACGATCAGGTGGTTGGCCTTTATCTCGGGATACTCTGCAGCAACCTGCTGGAAAATCTCGTGAAAGAGGCCATCGGTCAGCTTCATGATATTGTCCTTTACCAGGCAAGTGACCTTGGTGCGCCCGGTGAAGCGGGCGTACTCGAAGGCATAGCGGATAATCTTTTCGCTGCCCGGTCGGGTGATCAGTTTCAGGCATTGGACGACATCGTTGGTTTGTCTATGTTCGATGCCGGCGTAGAGGTCTTCTTCGTTTTCGCGAATGATAACCAAATCCATGGCCGGGTGCTTTGTCGGCACGAATGGTGCAAAGGACATGCAGGGGCGCACATTAGCGTACAGGCCAAGCGCTTTGCGCATAGTCACGTTGAGCGATTTATAGCCGCCACCTTGCGGGGTGGTGATCGGTGCCTTGAGCAGTGTGCGGGTTTGAAGGATCGAGTCCCACGCCTCCGGCGGGATGCCACCGCTATGTCCGGCAGCATAGGCTTTGGCACCAATTTCTATCTCTTCATACTCCAGCGGGGCTTTCGCAGCAGTTAGAACCTTCAACGTAGCCTCCATGATTTCCGGGCCGATGCCGTCACCACGAGCGACTGTCACTTTAAATGGTTGTTCCTCCATGGCGTGGAGGGTAACACGTGATCCAAGAGTATAAAGAGTATTTGGCGTCCGGGGGGACACGGTATATATCAGCGGACTATTCCGGCTATGGCCTGGCGTAGCGTCTTGGCATCGCGTGCCGGTAGCTTGCAGGTAAAATTAGTACATACCCTGGCTGCTGGCCCGTCAGGGTCATTGGCTGCCTGTTTGATAACTTCTGCTGACTTGGCAAAAAAGTTTTCGGTGTCCTGTTTGGCATGGATGACCGCAACGAATGGTAAATAGTGGCGTGCTAACTCGTGCTGTAGCTCACGCAGTTGAGTGCTGCCCTCGCTACCGCTGAACACAACCTGGCCGGGCGGAGCATCCAGTGCCAGCATGCCACCCAGCAGCGCCGGCAACGCTGAGGGTGTCGACTGCAGACGTTCGGCGAAGGCCGATGCAGTGGCTTGCGCCTGCTTCCGGTAGTCATCATTTCCCGACAATGCAGCCAGCGTCGCGAGGTTGTTGACCGCCTGTGAGGTCGCCGTCGGTTCGACGCCATCATGGTCGTCGGTTAGAACGACTGGCAGTGAACGGTCACTGCCATCAGACCCGGCGTAGCTGCCGTCATCGCGACGGAATTTATTATCCATTGATTGCTGTAATTCAATCGCCCAGTTGAGCCACTGGCTGCTGCCGACTGCCATGTAAAGTTGTAACAGGCCATTGATTAGCTGCGCGTAATCGTCAGGGAATGCTGCCAGCCCACCGTGGCCGTCCCGCCAAGCGCGGTAGAGTTGTGAGGGGTTGCCATTCTTGGCATCACTTAAATTATCACGAATAAATTCGGCACAACGTTCTGCCTCGTCGATTAATTCCGGTCGCTCAAGCACCCTGGCCGCCCGGGATAAGGCAGCGATCATCATCCCGTTCCAGGCAGTCAGCACTTTGTCATCCAGATGCGGGCGCGGCCGCTGACCGCGATGCTCCAGCAGTCGCGAGCAGTAGTCTGCAAGCTTATTGGTGACTTCGGCGGCTGAAATTTCAAAGCGTTTTGCCAGACTGCTGTCGTCTGCTTGCCTGATGAGCACATTACGTCCCTGTAACTCACCATGCGGATCACTTTCCGGTGCGACATTTCCATCCGGTCGAACCCCGTAGGCAGCACAGAAAAGATCGGCTCCTGCTCCCAGTAGCTGTTCGATCTCCCCCTGTCGCCAAACATAAAATGCCCCTTCGATTTTTTTAGTCGCGGATGGCTCAGGTAGGCTGTCGGCATCCTCAGCGGAAAAAAAGCCGCCATCAGGATGACGTAAATCGCGCAATGTATAATCGATTGTTGCTCCGGCAATTTCCGCAAATTCTTCCGCTCCTGAAACCTGGCAGGCTGACAGGTAAAGCTGGATCAATTGTGCCTGATCGTAGAGCATTTTCTCAAAATGCGGGACATGCCAGATACGGTCGACCGAATAGCGGTGAAAGCCGCCGCCAAGGTGGTCGTAAATCCCGCCGGCTGCCATCTTGCGCAGTGTGGTTAAAACCATCGTGGTTACTTCGGATTTTTCGTTGGCGTCCGAGTGGACCGTGCTACGCAGTAGAAATTTCATGGTTGGCGGGCTGGGGAACTTTGGTGCAGTACCAAACCCGCCGAATTCGTGATCGTAGCGTTCAGCCAGCTGACGAACTAACCTTTTGACCGCTGGAGCAGTCTGCAGCTCTGTACTGTCGCTGCCGGCAGTAGTTTGCTGGGATTCCCTGAGTGCCTTGATGGTTTGTTCGGCATGGTTAAGCAGGCGCTGCCGGTCTTCCTGCCATAATCGGGCCAATTCTTGCAGCAGCTGTGGAAACCCCGGGCGGCCATAGCGATCATCGGGCGGGAAATAGGTGCCACCGTAGAACGGCTTGCCTTCGGGGGTCAGCCAGACGCTCATCGGCCAGCCGCCGCTGCCGGTAGTCGCCATCACATAGGCCATGTAGGTGCGGTCGATATCCGGACGCTCTTCGCGGTCAACCTTGATGCTGACAAAATGGTCGTTCAGCACCTGTGCAATTTCCCCGTTTTCAAACGACTCATGCTCCATCACATGGCACCAGTGACAGGTCGAATATCCGATCGACAAAAACACCGGGCAGTCTCGCTGCCGTGCCTCAGCAAAGGCCGCCTCGCACCACGGCCACCAATGGACAGGATTCCCCGCATGCTGCAGCAGGTAGGGTGAGCGTGTCTCCGCGAGTCGATTGCCCGGTTGGGATATAGATTCCTGCTGTGCCATGCTCCAGCTAATCACAGCCTGGCCTGTATGCAAGGTGCTGTCTCATCATTTACTATCTGCTGCTTTCATCTTTTCCAGCTGAGAGCACCGGCCAGCAGCCGCGCAGACTGGGATGATGAACTTGCAACTCAGGGTGAGATCCTGGCCAGCCCGGTACTCCTTGATCATTAACAAATGCAGTCCCAATCTGCAGGTCGGGATGATCATCAGCAAGCGCGTTTATTTCCGCTTGGGCTTTATCTGCAGCTGCGATCCATTCCTCTTTTAGCGTGATGGGATCGAGTTGCTGCGCTTTGATTTTATCCAGTTCCAACGGGTTAATTCGTGCAAATCTCAGCATCATCTTCAGCAGCGACAGTGGGTTGAACCCTGGGTCTTTGCCGACAGCTGCCCAGATGATCGCCGCGAGTGGAAATCGACGCTGAAGCTCAACAATGTCTACGTAATCGCGGGTTTCTGTGCGCGCAGCAAGTGCAAGTGCCTTATTGGTTGCAACGTCAAACATGTGCAATCTCCAACCCAATTGCTCATCTTGTTCGATGGGAAAGAATCGGTATGCAGAGTCATGGCACCAGTCCAACTCAACAAAATCATTGCCGTGAATCACTCGCGCTTTGCGAAAACTTGATGGAGCTTGCCACTGCCTGTCCTTTGCAACCTTTACAACCTGAAATCCCGCAGCCTCCAGGGTGGCAACATCCTGCTCAGAGGCATGACATAATTGCTCCAGCGCTTGATGAAAGATATCGAAATCCTTGGAGAACCTGGGTGATGTGTCACTCTCGTTTAGAGTAATTCCTCCACCAAAGTGGCTTTCCTCAGAACGGTTGCCCACAATGATTTTCAGGATCTGGCGTTGCAACGCAGTTAAAGGCATCGCGCTAGCTTTGCGGCATCCAGCCACGCCGATTTGTCACCATATTCGCGTAATTGTCTGATTACCAACCGCAGGTCATCCGCAGTGGCAAGCGGGGCCTGCTGATCCCAGAACCAGAAACATTCAGGGTGTGCAGACATCAACTTTCGCGCCAGCGACTGTGCTTCAGCAGAGACTTCACTGCCCGCAGTCGATAATTCAATTTCACCATCCACACCTGAAACATAACGTCAATCCACACTCAGGTAAATGATAACTCTGTGATCATAGTAAGCAGCAGCCCTGGAGCCAGTTTAATATGCCACCGGACTCTCGAATCTATCGCATGTTTCAATAGTCGAGCAGATAGTTAATTATAACTATCAAGTTTTTCCAATCAGCATGTTCACCCCGGTCTTTTAGAAATTTATACTCGAGTTCCTCTTATTGAGTGTGCGGTAAATCCAGAGAACTAACCAACCCGACTATCTCTTTTGCCAGATTGTCCCAAGTCATATTCGATGCGATGCGCTGGATTGCCGAAGAAAAATCGTGACCGGCCATAATCATTTCCTTAAGCTTAATAATACCTTCGGCTAGTGCTAGTGGGTTAGAAGGAGGGACTAACACTCCTGACTGTAGGTGATCAACTGCCATTGATAAAGCTCCAGCAGTGGTTGCAACTACTGGTTTTCTGGCATGAAGAGCATGTGCCAGGACACCACTATTAGTAGCTTGGCGGTATGGTAATATGATGGCATGACAGCTCGCAATCAAAAAGCCTAATTCATCGTCGCTGACAAAATGATCAATTAAACGGCAACGTCCGGAGCTTTCCAATTTACGACATCGTTGAAGTAATTTGTTTTGATTACCCCACCATTCACCAGCAATAGTGAGTTGAATTGTATCGGTATCCAACAGTTCCATAGCAGCCAATAAGTCATCCAGTCCTTTATACGGACGTACCAAACCAATAAACAGCAGTTGTAATTTGCCGTCATACACCGTCTGATTACGAGGTATTGCAATGTGCTCGTATAACGGATGAGGGAAAACTATAGATCGAGTTGCAGGCAGCAGATTGTTGGCCAGCTGCTGCTCACGCGAAGAATGAAAAATAAAAGCATCTGCTGATGATAAAGCGCATAGGCATAACCACCTTTTCCAGAAAGCTGCTTCATGGTCGATCAAGTTGTGGCATAGAAAAACAGCAGGTATTTTTTCACGATGCAGCCTTTGGCATAATAGCCATATATGAGGAGCAAAAAAAAAGGTCCACCATGCCAGCAATACGACCTGAGTATTCTCTTGCTTAACTCTAGTTGCTGTTTGTAGCCATCGGCCTGGCAGGCGCCAGCTTAAACAATAGTCGACATCCTTTAAATTACCAGGCTGTTGTCGCAAATCTCCCAAATACTCACCTGGGTAGAGTTTGGCTGGGAATGGCTCGTAGTAACCAATAGACTGAACCTCGAAATGCTTGCCTAGTGCCTGCCTCAGGCATGTTGAATGAGCAGCAATGCCCCCGCGGTGAGGTGCAAATGGTGCCAGAAAGGAAAGGCCAATACTCACTTTCGATAGCCTTTCCACTTAGTATAATCGTGTAATCCACACTCGCGCCTGAAACCTCCGAAGCGCACGCCTTGGGCACGCATGCCAATTCCCATTTTTGTAGTACTATGCCAATCTCCTACCGAAATATACCCTTCAGCTTCCAGTGGATGACGTGGAAGATCATGCTTGCAAATAAAATCTCTGACATCGGTGTCAGACCAGTCTATAATTGGGTACAACTTATGGATTTCGCCCTGTTTTTCAATTACTGATCGACTAGTTCTGGTATCCGCTTGCTCTCTCCTCAATCCTGAGACCCAGATAGCAGGCTTTAGTTCTGCTAGTGCTCTACGCATGGGTTCCACTTTGCAAAATTCGAGATATTCGTCGAGCTGTTCGCTACCTTTTTCCCATAAGCGTCCAAAAAGCGCCTCTTGGTGCGCAGGAGTTATACGAGGACAGTAGTAATGAATATCTAACTGGAAGAACTGCTTAAGCTGTTGGGCGTAAATATATGTCTCTTTGAATAAATAACCGGTATCAATAAAAACTACAGGAATACTCTCCTTGAGTTGAGATATTAATTTTAAGCAGACAGCCGACTGGATGCCAAAACTAGAGGTAGCAATAATTTTTCCACTAAATCTTTCTGCGACCCACAGAAGCCTCTCCTGCGCTTCTAGCGATTCCAGGACTCCCTGTAACTGCTGCAGGGAAAAATTTTCTTTTTTATTGCAGCTCTCATTTGACATAATTGGGATAAGATAGGTCAATAAACATTATCCGATAAGACAAATCAAAGACTCAATGCCTTTAAAACTATTTAAAAGCCGCGGGTCAGTTATCAAACTGGACCGGACCAAGAAGGCAAAAATGATCGATGTCTTTTTAGCAGAAGCTTTGGGCGGAGAAGTCAAGGGCTACAAGATATTGGATATTGGATCAGGTAATGGCATGATAGCCAATTATTTCACTCTAGACAATGAAGTTACAGGTGTCGATGTCAGGGATCGTCGACACCCTGAATATACACATTTTAATTTATTCATTGTAGATTCTGCCAAGCTGCCATTTTCTTCAGATGAATTTGATATAGTTATCTCTCATCATGTAATTGAACATATTCCTGAGCAGGTGGTACATTTGCAGGAAATACACCGCGTACTTAAAGATGACGGACTTGGTTATCTAGGTACACCGAATAAAAGTTCCCCTTTCATGGAAGGCCATGTGGGAAATAATCTGGTATTAAACTATTATGAAATGATACCTTTATTTGAACAAGTCGGATTCAATGCACAACTTATCTCACTTCGACTGGCAGCTCGACCACAAGATTATTATGGTGAAATCAAATTGGGCAGGTACATGCCGTCGTTTATTTTAAACTGGCTTATACCATATTTCCCGAGCCACTACTTCCTACTGCGTAAAAGGGATTCTCTATGATTTTTAAATTTGTTTTAACGGGAACCTACAGCAGTTTCAATAAAGGGGATGCCGCAATGCAGATGACTACCGCAACGTTATTGGAGCGGCAATATACTGGGTGCGAGGTGACAATAAGTGCCCCATTTCCAGATAACGATCGTGAATACTATGCACCGCGCTGCGTAATAAAGTGTAATCGAAGAAATTTAGTTTACAGTGCTGTTCAACTTTTTTGTGCGAAAACTTGGAAACACACCAGATGCTCTTTATTGTTATTTGATCAAGAGATGCGATCTTACCGTGATGCGGATCTTATAGTTGATCTAAGTGGTGACATGCTGACTGAGGATTACGGTTTTCATGTTGCCTTGTCCCACTATTTCCCGATCCTCCTGGCAAAGGCTATGGGCAAAAAAGTAGCTTTGTGCGCGCAGAGTGTAGGGCCATTCAAGTGGACCAGCAAAATTGCTTTTTACATTCTAAATCATGCTGGTTTTGTAAGTCTTAGAGATCAGGTTTCTATGGACTATCTACAGTCTACAGGAATCAAGCCTCGCCGTTTGAAGCATACCGCAGATATGGCTTTTTTGCTTGAACCGGTAGCTGCTGATATCAGCAGGAGTAAATTTGCGGGTCTCATGCGGGGGAAAACTGCCGGGCCGGTATTAGGGGTTTCACTGAGCTTCTTGATCGAGAGCCATTTTAACCGAAAGAACCCTATTGCCAGCCGTGAAAGTTTTTGGCCATTAATTGCAGGAGTTCTTGACGATTGGATTGATAAATATCGGGGGAACGTCCTTTTTTTTGCCCATGTGACCGGACCCGGTTTGCAGAAAGATGACCGTGAAGCAAGCAAGCAAGTAATAGCTAAAATGCGTAATTCGGCAGCTTTGGTTGATGAAGATCTACCTTCTCAGGAAATTAAGGGATTGATAAGACACTGTGACCAATTTATTGGAGCACGTATGCACGCTAATATTGCAGCTCTCAGCAGTTTTGTACCGACGATTGCCCTTTCTTACAGCCACAAAACTCCTGGTATTATGAATCAACTAGGATGTGGCGAGTATGTCATTCCCATTGAAGCGTTCAGCAGCAACCTAGCGGCTTCGCTATTTCTGCGATTAACACAGGAACATGATTCTGTGCGTTCCCGTCTGCATCAGTGCATCCCTAAAATTCAGGAATTGAGTAGAACTAATCTCGAGTTAATTGACTGGCTGTTACAACCAGATTCTGACAGAGAGTCGAACAAATGTGAAGCTTCTTGATCTGCCCCCATTGACTGTACAGAAGTTCACTTTCAATCAGTCCGATCCTTGAGGGTCAGGCTATCGGTTTTCAACCTTACTGTTAGAGGAAGCGAGTAAAGCGAGAATAAGTCAACAAATGCGACAGTGCATGTGTTGTCAAACTATCAGAGGATATAAACCGCCGATGAAACTCTTCAATTAGTTTGGTTTCGAGCAAGCTAACTTGGTATTTTTTGCACATCTCAAATGGCAAGTCTGCCAGGCAGGATTCACAAAACTCTTTTAAATCATTTTTTAGCCACTCGTCTAATGGTGCATCTACCGCTGAGATTTTTTTTTGATAAATCACTGTAGGTGAAAGCAGCCGTTTCTTTTCCGCCATTCTCATAAGGATATATTTGCCGGTCACCTTGGTTTTCGTCTCACCTTTTGGCCTGCACAGGTGATCTGGTAAACTGGCAGCTAACGACTTTAATTTGTGGTGTAGATAAGGCGCCTGAATAACTACCGCAGTGCTATCAGAACTACCAATCATCTTAGAAAGATTAGGTGAGAGTAAGCCTTTCCCGGCATATGCGATTCGGTCGATACTTTTACCTGCGTAGGGTTTTGCAACCTCCTCAAGGATTTCCTCATTAGAGCTTGGTGCCGGTTCGAATGCTCTGCCCTGGATTCTACCGACCGTACTTTCATCCATTATTTGAAAAGTTAATAGTCCCCGTTGCGGCATTTTGCGGCGCAACGAACGCAACAGATGCATACATACTGCATAAGGACGTCCCATCATGCGGTCAAAAAAGCCGGAATCCAACATCCTGATAACTGTGCCTACTAGCCAGTCCGGCCAGATTCCGAAGCGATCAAATACAACACTTGTCTTATGCACGTTAGGATACCCTAAAAAAATAGAATCACAGCCATCACCTGAATATGCATGTCTAATCCCGTTTTTTTTCATTTCACGACATACAAACTCTGTCTGGATCGGGTAATTCAGCCAATTGGTGGGGGCATTAAAATAGTCAGCAAACCTTGTTAATCCTTGTTTTATTATTTCAGCATTCATCGGCACCCAATGATGGATGCAGCCAGTATCTGCAGTGACCAGCTCTGTGTAGGTTTGATTATAGTTTCTGTTTTCATAACCGAACGAATATGTGTGAACTTCTTTTCCCTCTTGCGCCAGGTATGCAGCGACTAAAGCAGAATCGAATCCTCCAAGCAGAACACCAACTTTGTGATCTGGGCTCAGTTGTTCTCGTACTGCTTCACGGAAAGTATTGTCGAGTAAATCACATAGTTTATCTTCGTTCATTGAGCTGAAGTTTTGCTTTGGTGAAGGCTGTGAATCGAGCGACTCTGATTTACTCGCTAAAGTTAACTTTTTTTTACAACAGCTTAAAAAATGGGTTCCTGGTAAGCGATAAACGTTTTTGAAGACGGTTTGTTGGTGTGGAAAAAAGCCAAAGGACAGAAAAAAATTCTGATTTTCCTGATTGATATCAATTTCACGTTTCAGGCTGCTAGCCAGTGTTGAAAGATTTGAGGCAAATGCAAAGGTATCTGAATCGTTTATATAGTAAACTGAACGTAAGCCATTAGAGTCTGGAATGATGAACAAAGAATCATTTTGCTCATCAGCCACTGCTATAACGAATTGACCATTCAGGCAGACTAGGCCATCGACACCTTTAGACTTAAACTGGTTAAGAGCAAACTGTGCATCATTCGCGGATGACTGAGCTAATGAACGCCCGTTTAGATTCAAAACTCCCAGCAAAAGAAGGTTGATGCCTTGGTCTGGATCGCTGGCCTGCCCAACAATGCCTTGATCATCTGAGCTCAAAAAGCCCAAGTACTTACCGAAAACATGCACTGACTGAGGCTGGTAACGTTCCTTTGCATTAGCCTGCAAAAGTGCAAGCAAGGAAGCGTCGTCTGTTCCGAAAATTAATTCCATAAAAACTTGTCAAGTTGGTTTAATTAATAGGATAAGGCTCATAAAAAACAATGCAATATATGAGGCAAACCTGTAAGCCAATCCGGCTAATACAGCAGTTCCTAATGTTAAACCGATTTGAGCGCCCAGTACCCCGACAACACCCTCGATTACACCGAGATTACCCGGAGTGACAGAAAACATATTGCAGGCCTTTACTATCACGCCTATGGCAAAAGCATTTGACCATGAGACAGAGCTTCCAACCATCACAAAACATAGTGAAAAACGAAATCCATTCAAAATATTACCGACTGAGACTAAGCTGCCATACTGGAGAATCAGCTTTGGATTTTTAATCAAGGATGCAAGGGTGTTGGCAATATTTGACAAGTGCATGCGCACCCTGATGCTTAAAAATGAAAGCGTGTTTAGCAGCTTACAGCGATTCCAAATAACAAGTAACACAGCACCTAGAAGTAGTAGCCCCCAACATAATAGAAATCCAAAAATCAACTGATCACGAGCTAACGAGTTTGGGGTGAAAAGTAGAATAAAAACTGTCAATGGAGCTGCCAGGAAGAGATCCAGCCATAAGCAGGCAGATATAGTTGCTGAATAGTTGCTGTAACTGAATGATGCTAATTTGTTAAGTGCGATGGCACGGTAGACTGTTCCGCCTTGCGGTGCAAAAAGGTTGATGGTTCTGCTGATTATAAATGCCCTCAAGACAGTTTGCAGACGCAAATTAGACTGGGTTTTACTGACAACGATATAATAAGCAATACCTGCAATAATATTTGCCAAGCCTGACATGAGAATGACCCATAAAAAATAATTCCAATTGATAGTTTCCCATCGAGGTATGTTGTCAGGGTTATTTATGAAGTATGAGAAAAACCCAATAAGTAACAGAAGGAAGAGCAGAACTCTCCAGTATTTTAATATCAACTGTTTAGACTTCATTGTCGTGTCCGAATCAGTGGCAGTCGCCGGATCTGACTAAGTTGTGACATATCCTTTAAAAGCTTCTTTACTTAAAGATGGGTCTGTTAGCACTGGCAGCAGTAAGTTAGCTTATTTTTCCCCGGCAATTGACTGGCGTTTGCTCCAGTACAGCATATCTTCGATGAGCAGCCTGTTTATTCCGATCAGACCGGCGATGATGCCGATGATTAGCGAGGCTGCAGCCAGCAGCATAAAGACTACCGAGATAATCAGCGACTGAATATAGCCGTCGCCCTGACCGTGGAAATAGTAGATTAGGAAGCGGGTGATGAGAGCTATTCCGGGAGCTGCCAGCAAAACTGCCAACATAAAAAACGTTTTGAACGGCTCGTAGATCAGGTACAGCCGGAGGATATCGACGGCTGACTTGCGGATATGCTGCAGGCTACCTTTAAAGAGACGTGATTCGCGGGTTGGCGGGTTGGTGGTGACTGGAACTGATGCGATCTGCAGGCCTTTTTTTGAGGCCTGGACGATGGTATCGAGGACGTAGGAAAATTTGGTGGTAATATTGAGCATGAGCATGGCCTCGCGGGAATAGGCGCGGAAGCCTGAGATCATATCCGGCACATTGCAGCCTGCGATATTGCGCACCAGAAAATTACCGATCAGTTGCAGAAAACGTTTGAATGGCGAGAAGTGTTTGACCTTCCACGGCTGGCGGTTGCCGACAACAATGTCAGCCTGCTGGTTAAGCACGGGCCCGATCAGTGCGGGGATGAATTTTGCCGGGTACTGATTATCGGCATCGGTATTGACCAGAATATCTGCACCGCAGCGTAGCGCGGCGTTTAGCCCGGACTTGAAGGCGAATCCGAGGCCACGGTTCTGGCGGTGTCGAATCACCTTGCAGCCATGGTGACGTGCAATTTCCGCAGTCTTATCGGATGAGCCGTCGTCGACAACCTGGACGGTGATCCTGGTGATGCCATCGATGTGATCCGGCAGTTCCGCCAACACCGCGGGCAGGGTTTGCTCCTCGTTGTAGCAGGGAATATTGATCACCAGGTGCATGAGCTGACTCGTTAAAAGTAACAGGGGTAGTTCTGGTAGCTAAAGGTTGCATTGAGGTGCAGCAGACGCAATGTAGCATAGCCCATAAGACCTAGCAGCAGCCAGCGAACTTGAATCTCGCGGGCGCCGAGCGTGACAATAGCACGGGTATTGAGCGCGCGGGCCAGCATGGCGGCAGCCACGACACTGAGCGGTGCCAGCACCGGCAGGACATACCGGCATTGGTAATTACGCCAGAGAATGAAGAATACCAGTAAGGCGATGGCAGTGGCCAGGGTCAGGCGCATAGCGGAGTTCATGTTCCTGAGTTGCGCCAAACCGAGGAATCCAGCGAGGAAGAATGATGAGTAGGTCACGATACGCTCAGGGTAAAACGAAAATGGTGCATCGCGAAACTGGCCGAGTTTCCAGCCGGTAAGAGGGATATAATTCCATAGCAGACCATGGAAAATTCCAACGGCCAGGAAACCGAGCACCAACCCGGCAACCAGCAGCTGGGGTGATGGCGGTGACCAGCTGGAGGAAAAATTTAGAAAACGTTTTACTCCGCCCGACCTGACAGCGGCGACTATGAGGGTGACAGCCAGTGCGGTGAGTCCCAGCAGGCAGGTTCCGAGAATGATTGGATTGCTCAACCATCCTTTATGGAAGTGGATGAAGAACGATTCGTAAAAAAAGCCGATACCGTAAACCTCCAGGTTCCAGAGTATCCATGGAACCAGCATCAGGAATGGCAATAGGAAAAATAAAACCAGCACCAATTTAGGCGGTCTGGCGCGGATCACCGGCACGGCGAGAATAGGCAGCATAAGGATGCCGGGGTATTTGGTTAATGCGGCCAGGCCAATGCATGCGGAGGCCAGCAGGAACAGCAAGAGCTGATTTTTTTGCCTGCCTAGAATTACTAGTAGTAATGCCAAAGTGGTAAAGAAGGCCAGTGTCGAGGCCAGCCAAATCTTTTGTGAACACAAGATGTGGATCGGGTGCAAGGCCAGCAGCAACGCGGCGGCCAGCCCCACCAGTGGTCCGGCCAGGATCCGGCCAAGCATAAAAACAACCAGCACGGTCGCAGCGGCAAAAAAGGCCGGGACGTATGATGAGGATTCGATGCTGGGCCCGAAAATAGCGTGACTCAGCATGATGCAATAGCTGAACAGCGGCGGATGCTTGTACAGCGGCTTGGAAAAGTAATCCGGCAGCCTCTTTCCTTCGGCTTGCGCTTTTTCCCAGAATGCCAGCGTATGGTAGTCGTTCATGTCGACCTGCATTTGCAGCGCCAGGCGGTGGAAAACCATCTCGTCGAATGTCCGCGCCGGGGCCGAATGAAAATTGATCACCGACATCTGGCAGGTCATCGCGGCTAACGCGATGGCTATGACCAGCGCGAGGATGGAGACTTTGGGGTCTTGGACAGTATTTTGTTGCTGTTGCATGCTTTTTCCGTTGCGGACAATTTGCTAGGGAGTATTAAGCATGTCGAGTGCCGGATAGTCGATGATTGATATTGCAGCGGGTGTGATTTTTGTATTGGTGGTGAAAAATGCTTGGCCGGGATTACGGAATCAACTGGGCTGGTTTTATCACGGCCCTTCAGGCCGTATAAATTATTGGCATTAACCCAGGCCGCTGGCCTGGGCTATAGTATTTTGCGCCGTTGGCGCAGGGGTCAGTGGCTTGTCCTTCGTGGCTTGGCACTTCACGCAGTAATTTAACGAAGCAGGAAGAGCAAAGAAGGGCCTCAGTGAATAATACCATCTCTAAACAGTTTTGCGCAAATGAGGATTCGTAATCATATTCACCAACTGCACGCTGTAGATCCAAGTCATGGTCACGATTACGATTATGATCAAGATTATGAAAAGGACACTTACTCAAACCTCTTCGGAAGCGGTATAAGAACATGTGCGGACATCGGGGATCCTGCTTCGCTGTAGGACTAAGGAAATAGAAGTAGGCTTGCGCAACAGCTACGCAGGACAGGTCCGCCTACGTTGACGTTACAGAGCGAGGAAAAGTTTAGAAACAAGCTTCGGCGGGACTTCACGATGTCCCTCCAGGAACGTTGGAATGTCGATTAAACTTACTCTTTGGGCTTTGGCTGTTCTAGCCGTTGCAGCAGTGTGACAAAATCGGGCTGTCCGGGGCTCAGCTCCAGGGCTTTTTGAGCGGCGGCCTTGGCTTCTTCGGGACGTTGCAGCTTTTCCAGGATCAGGGCGAGGATGTAGTGTGACTTGGCGTCGGTGGGTGCCAGGGCGATCGACTGACCGATAAATTTTTCTGCCAGATCGAGTCGGTCTTCCTGCATGGCGATGATGGCGAGGTTATTCCAGGCGCGGTCATGGCGGGGATCGAACTCGAGGGTGCGGCGGTAGCGTAGTTTGGCGGCATGGCGGTTTTCCAGGGCCAGCTGCAGGTTACCGAGAGAAAATTGGATCTCGGCATTATCGGGAACGAATTGTTCCGCCTCGAGCAGTTTGCGTTCGGCCAGCTCGTACTTTCCGGCTGCCAGTGCCGCACGACCGGAATTGTACAGGTTGTGATAGGTCAGCGACGCATCACGCGGTTGGAAGATCAGTACCGCAGACAGTCCAAGCATGAGCAGGCAAATCGCCGGCATGGTCCATTTTTTTGAAAGGATCGCGGATACCAAAGTGTGCAGGTAGACACAGGCGAGCACGATCAGCCCGGGCGCGGCAGGCAGCCGGTAGCGCTCGGTAATGAAGACGGGCAGCAACACCAGCAGGTGGGCCAGCACTCCGCCGGCTACCAGGCGGGCGGTGAAGTTACCACGCCAGAGCGCCAGCACTAGCCCCGGCAACCCGAGCAGCGCCAACGGCCAGAATGCCAGCCCGGGCAGCAGGATGCCATTCTCGCGCATGATCAGCAAGGCGCTGAGGTCATCGTATTCAAAGGCATTCCAGAAATTGGCGACTTTGGTGCCCAGCAGTTGCAGCCAGTCGCCCGGGTTGGCAGTG
The DNA here is from genome assembly GCA_964443575.1 of uncultured Chthoniobacteraceae bacterium. Taxonomy (GTDB): domain Bacteria; phylum Verrucomicrobiota; class Verrucomicrobiia; order Chthoniobacterales; family CAKUMP01; genus CAYUDZ01. Next base: position 16,715 of record CAYUDZ010000036.1, read on the forward strand.
ATCCAGGCATTGGCCCTGTCAGACCAATACGCAGAGACTTCGGCATGGCTCAATTCCCGGCCGTCTGCTTTCTGCGCTATGGCGATGGAGTCCAGCAGCATCTCGCTTTGGGTGGCCCGTAGTTCGGGTGGTATTTTCGGGTAGCCATTGGTCAGCGCATTGTTACCTACGTAAAGGTTTAGTCCGCCGTGGGCTGATAAGAATACCGGTTCGTCGGCAACGAAGCGGTTATGGATCCAGCACGGTGAGGTACCAATCAAAACCCCTGCGATTAGCAGCGGCAGCACCAGGAGCTTAGTCCGCAGGCTGGCTTGCGAGCACCAGCAGGCGATTGTGGCCAGTGGAACCAGAGCCAATATTGTTGCCACCACCATTGCTGCGATCCCGATTGCCAAGCCAATGAGTAAGCTGAGCAGTGACGAAAGGACACCACGTCGTTGGGCCAACAGCAGGATGATTCCCCAGTACAAGCAGATCGTCCATGCCGTTGGCATCAGGATCAGGGAAAATGCCTGTGAGGGTTGAAAAAGCGCCCAACTCAAAGCTGCCAGATAGGGCAGCAGCAGCTGGTAATTCCGGCCCTGAAGTAGTGCCGGGGCATTAACTAGCTTGGTATCACCAGCCAGCGTATAGCGGGTTATCAAAAATAGGAATACCCCGGTAAGCGCATCAAGAATGAATTGCAAAAATGAGATTACCAGGAAATTGAGCCCAAAAAGGTGGTAGATTGTTGCCAGCAAAAAAGGATATCCCGGCAGGCCATAGAATGCCTTGCCATCGGACCACTCCCCTTGCAGGATCTTTAAGGCCCATTGCTGATAAAACTGTGTATCGCCCGAGTCAGGGACCAGCAAATAGGAGTGTGAATAGGCCAGTAGCGGGTATATTCTTAAAATTATAAACCCCAATAGTACCCAAACTAGGGGCTTTAACTCCGAAACGGCGGGTTTTTGACCAATTTTCTGGCTCACGCTCGAGTTGTAGCAGTTACCGCACAGGGTTGTGAATAACTATTTCGAAATTAATATGGTGATTATAATTTTATAAAAATAATATCGACTTTGGCTCAGCTACTGCTCTATAACTCATATGAACGATAGGCGAGTGCTTGGAGTTCACTGAAATAATAATAATACAAACAAAGAAAAACATTATGTTACAAAAACTACATACTAAAAAAAGTGGTTTCACACTGGTTGAAATCATGATTGTCGTAGCGATCATCGCATTGCTGGCAGCTATTGCTGTGCCCAGCTTCCTGCGTGCCCGTCTACGTAGTCAGGCAACAACAGTGCTCAACGAGCTACGTCTGGTTGATGCAGCCAAAGATCAGTACATGATCGAAACCAATGAAGCTGAGGTTGATCCCTTCACAGGTAATAGCCTGCAGCCATATGTGAAAGCTGACAGTGCTTTGTACAACGCACTGAACACAACTGGTGAAACTATTGATCGCCTGGACGGTGATGTTGTCATCACCTTCAATGCAGGTGATGAGTTGCCATCGGTTACAGTTCCTCAAGCCATGCTTGATGTCGCGTCGCAGGATGACTTCTGGTCGCCCTACACCGCGGAAACTCCGTAAGGCTGATACATAAATTAATAAAAACGCGCCCTGGTCTAGTACCGGGGCGCGTTTTTGTTTTGGTAGCCGCGATGGGAAAGCGGGCGTCGGCTTGGGGTAGGGGTGTTTTGGATGCATTGGCGGTGTGCCTGGGGTGGCTACAGCAATTGACGCCTCGACCAGCGAGCGGTAGCGACATCATCTAGCCCGGATCAATCACAAACTTCGTAGCGAGATGCAGTGTGAGGTGCTTGGATACAAGGCGGGCACAGGATTTCGCTGTGAGCTGTATGAGTACATACTGTGAATGGCGAAATTCAAGCCCAACGCTGTAGACAAGTGCCTCACGCTGGTCGCAGCAGATGGCTTGTGATTTATCCGGGCTAGCGAGCCGGCTACAGCAGAGTTTGGAGTTGGTACGTCCATGGGTTCCGTAAGCAATCCTTTCAGGATTGATTCATCGGGTTGTTGATATCCCGGGGTAGCTGCGCAACCCCGGGCTGATTTCACAACGCCTTCGGCGTTAAATTTCCACTAGTAATAGGCAGTCTTGCGATAACGGGATGTTGAAAGAACTTCAGCTGCGAGCAGTTAACGATTTTTTTATGGACGGATTTATGCATAATACGGGCTCAGGCGAGCAGGCAATGGCTGACGGACCCAACATGAATCACAAAAAAATGAGATCATGGCTCATGGGGCTTATGCTCATCCTATTGGCGGCTTTTATTTATTGGCCGGCGGTTGGGGGTGGCAGGATCTGGGATGACACTTTTCTGGTTCGTGACAATCCGTTTTTCCGCAGCCCGATATTTATTGTTGAAGTTTTTAGGCATTTCCTGTGGCTCGACCAGATTGCGCCGTACTACCGGCCGGTGCAGAACCTGTCGTACATGGTGGATTACATGCTCTGGGGGGACTGGTTTGCCGGTTACCACTTGACCAGCATACTGGTTCATGGCTGTGCAGCAGTCCTAATGTGGAAATTGCTGCAGCAGTTGATTGCTGAGCAAAACCTTGGTGGGGATCGGAGTAGTATCATTACCCGGCCGGAAGTATTAGGCTTGGCGGTGGCGGTGATCTGGGTGGTCCATCCGGCACATAATCCGGCAGTGGCCTATGTCTCCGGGCGGGCCGATCCATTGGCTGCAGTCTTCGCACTGGGCGGATGGTTATTAGTAAGGTCTGCGCTAGCTGCCTTGGAAAATCATGAACGCAGTCGAAAGACTGTCTCAGGGGCGTTAATTGGCGTGCGTCCAATCATGCTTACGTTTGCCGCAGCGCTGTGCTGGCTACTGGCGCTGTGTTCGCGCGAGACTGCGCTGATTTGGTTGTTGTTGTTTACCGTGTATGAAGGAGCTTGGCGACCCGATGGTGGGTTCAAGCATAAGCTGGCAATCTGGCTGTTTAGTGGTGTTCTGCTCGGCGGATATTTGGGGTTACGCTCGCTCCCCGGGGCAGTGGCTGACAGTGCTGGTGCTGGAGCAGGCGAGCTTGGTGCAGTCCTCCAGCGGGCGCTGCTGGCGCTCGGTGACTACGCGACGCTTTATCTGGCACCTGTCCGTTTGACCATGGAACGGGCGCTACCGGGCGAAGGTGATTCGCAGCTGGGGTTGCTGATTGCGGCAGCTTTCGCAGTGGGTTTTCTGCTGCTTTTGGGTTTGGCGCGTGGTCCGAGTCGACGGCTCAGACTATTTTGTATTTTTTGGTTTCTGGCGGGATTTGTTCCGATTTCGCCATTGTTTTCCACCAATGCCGAGGTGGCGGAGCATTGGATGTATTTGCCATTTGCCGGGCTGAGTTGCGGCTTGGTCTTGCTGGCTTACGAATTGCGTCCGGTACTGCGGAAAGCAGCCCTTGTGCTACTGGCATTGTGGGCCGTGTTGCTGGCGGGGCGGACATTTTTCAAGTCGTACGATTGGCGTGATAACCAAGAATTTATTGCCCAAACATTGCGTGATGGTGGTAACACGCCGCGAATCATGGGGCTGGCTGCGGCCAACCTGGCCAGGGCAGGCAATACCCGTGAAGCAGAACAAATGCTGCAGCAGGCGATCACTGAGCACCCTGATGACCTGTTGCTTAAGATTTATTTAGGGACGATCGTTGCGGTCGATCTCGAGCGTAAGGAAGAGGCAATCAAGCTGCTGGATATTGATCAGGAAACCTTACGCACCAAAAGTGCCAGCCATCCACTTTATATTCTGGCGCCGGTGTATCACGCACGGCTGCTAGCCCGGCTGGGAGAATTTT
>CAYUDZ010000036.1:20541-20799 GCA_964443575.1 uncultured Chthoniobacteraceae bacterium
GCCACTATTTGGCCGGATCACTGGAAGCTGGTATTGACGGCATATAAAATATTGCTGCAGGAAAACCGGCTGCAGGATGCAGCAAATCTGCTGCGCGATTATCTCAGTCGCAATGGCTGGAATCTTAAAGCACAGATCGAGTATGCACGGATGTTGTCGCTGCAAGAACAGCCGGCAAAAGCAGTTGAGATATTATTGGCGGCCCGCTGGCTGGATATCAGGAGTGCAGAGGCCGACCGTTTGCGGGTGGCGGTGCTC
>CAYUDZ010000037.1:0-19965 GCA_964443575.1 uncultured Chthoniobacteraceae bacterium
TCAGCATCTGATGCTACGCTACGCCAGCGCTCGACGGCGGCATCCCAATCAGCACCTTTGGGAGCGTAAGGACGACCCTTGATGTATTCGAATGTAGTTTCATCCGGATTCACATAACCCACGCGGGCACCGCCTTCGATCGACATGTTACAGACTGTCATCCGCTGCTCCATTGAGAAATTGTCAAAGACTTCACCACCGTACTCATACGCGTATCCGGTGCCGCCATTCACCCCCAGCACCCTGATAATGTGCAGTATCACATCTTTGGCATAGACTCCTGTTGCCAGTTTCCCATTCACGTTGATCCGCCTGACCTTGAGTGGTGCCAACGCCATCGTTTGGGTGGCCAGCAAATCCCGCACTTGGCTCGTCCCTATTCCAAAAGCGATAGCACCGAAGGCTCCGTGTGTCGATGTATGCGAGTCGCCACAGGCAATTGTCGTCCCCGGCTGCGTGATCCCCTGTTCGGGCCCGACAATATGGACGATCCCTTGCATGCCACTGGAAGTGTCAAAAAATCGAATGCCAAATTGTTCACAGTTGTTACGCAGTTCTTCTATCATGGCTTGCGCCAATGGATCAGAGTACGGTTCGGCAATTTCATTTGTCGGCACGATATGATCGACGGTAGCGAACGTCCGTTGCGGAAATTTGACGGTCATACCCATGTCGCGCAGCATCCCAAAGGCTTGCGGGCTGGTCACTTCGTGGATCATGTGCGTGCCTATGAACAGTTGTGTCTGGCCGTTATCGAGGGTGGCAACTTTGTGCGTGTCCCAAACTTTCTGAAATAATGTCTTTCCCATAGCTTCTGCTTAATTTGTAGCCACCCTACTATCTGTCATCAGGTCAGCATTGGCAACTTTTAACCTCTGTCATCATTTGCCCGCAGCCAGCAATACAGAATAGCTGGCAAGAAAGCCCGGCGCAAAATCATCAGGGTGCAGCTGCAACCAACTTTGCAGAAAACTGCGCGAGAAAAATTCACCCGCCTCGATCTCAGCCGGCGGCAAGCGAAATGGGCCATCATGCACACCGTGAAAAACCTCAACAAACTCCCAGCCGGTCTGCTCACAGGCATTAATTTTCCCTATTGCTTCCAAAACTACGCCAACGCCCAGTTCCTCCACTACCTCACGCGCTGCCGCAGTCGCATAGTCTTCACCGGCATCAACATGGCCGGCAGCACTGCTATCCCACTTGCCAGGACAAACATCCTTCCAAGCAGAACGCTTCTGCAGGAAAATCTCACCGGCTGCATTTTCGATTATAATATGCACAGCGCGATGCAGCAACCGCTTGGCGTGCACCTCACTGCGAGACGCACGGCCAATTGGCTGATCATGTGCGTCGACCACATCAAACATTTCACTATCAGGAGACTGGGCCACCTGGGTACCTGTACCTGTCAATAGGTTGACCAGTTTCACCCACGATCCCACGTCCAGGTCTTCTGCCCGACACTTTTCGTCAATCTCACACTGCTCGCACAATTGCGGCCATCGATCTGTCTCGGTCGCCATCAAGTTGCGTAATTGTTTGCGGCGCTGCGAAAACCCAAGCCGCACCAAGCGCTCAAACTCATAATCGGGGCATGGGACCAATTCATCGGCAGGCTTAAGCCTGAACCTTAGCACCGATGAGTCCACCCGTGGTCGCGGATAAAAAACCGTCGGTGCAACATTGCGCATCAATTCGATATTCCAACGTCGTTGCAGGACGACTGCCGCAGAGCCGTATCCATCCTGCCCTACCCGAGCTGCTATCCGCTCAGCCATTTCCTGCTGCAGCATGGTGACAACTTCCATGATCGGGGAAGTCGGAGCTAAAAACCGGAATAATATCGGCGCAGACGCCTTATAGGGTAAGTTGCCGATCAAATACCGAGTACCGTGCAAGTACAGATCCCGCGTATCGTATTCAGCAGCATCGGCATTCGCTACGACTACCCTCTCCTCATTGGCAAACTTGCTATCGAGGTGACCGGCCAGCTTGCGATCCCACTCGATCGCCAGCACCCGGCGGCGTGTCTTTGCCAGTAGTTCCGTCAGTGCCCCCAGCCCGGGACCCACCTCAACGACCGGATCATCGCCGCCACCAAGCGCCTGCACAATCGAGTTGGCTAGATTGCGATCAAAAAGGAAGTTTTGACCTAGTACCTTCGAGGGTTTTACCCCGATGGCCTCCAGAATTTGCTGAATCTCACGCAAACTCACAGGCTCTTAAATGATGCGTGACCAATCTTTTGCAAGTCATTCAAATTGCAGTAAGAAACGCCATGGAACACAACTTTATAAACAACTTATTCACAATTTCTTATCTTACTGTCGTTCAGTGCTTTAACCACAGTTTTTTGGGGTGATTGAGAGAATTGTTCCACAAGCTTTTGGAAGCTATGTTGGCAGAATGATTAGAGCCATTATAATTAATATGAAAAACCATTCACACGCGTGCGAATCATGGGTTCCGCCTGAGGATCCATCAGCTCACCATTTACTACCTCAGCCAACACTAAAGTGTGATCCCCTGCATCCATTTGTTGCAGCATACGGCACTCCAGGTAAGCCATGGCATCAGCTAACTGCGGAATCCCTGAATCATTTTCCAGCAACTCCACCATGCTGAACGGGTCAGTCACATCCGGACTGGAAAACGGTTTCAAAATTTTTGCTGATGACTTAGCCACGACATTAATGCCGAATTTTCCGCTCTGCACGATCGCATCCAGCATCGGCCTGCCGTTACCAATAGCGGCGGTTACCATAGGGGGTTCAAAACTGGCCTGTTCGATAAAGCTGGCGAGCATGCCAACAGGCATTTCGTCGCTACTGGCAGTCAGGATATATATACCGGAACTCACCTTGCCAAGGGCGGGACCTATACGTTGCTTTACTTGCTCATTCATTAATTTTGCTGGTTTCTTTTTTGTACAGCGGCCGCCAATTTTTCCAGAACTTCCTCGGTACTGGCTAATGACATGCAGGCATCGGTAACACTTTGACCATAGACTAGTTTTTTGTCCGCCACCAACTCCTGGCGCCCTTCAACGAGATTACTTTCCAACATAACTGCTCCAATATTCTTGCTGCCAGCAGCTAATTGACCGGCAATGTCCGCTGCCACTTCAATTTGTTTTTCCGGCTTTTTTCCGCTATTAGCATGGCTGCAATCGACCATCAAAACTTCCGGTTGTTCTGCCTGGCGCAGCAGATCGACTGCCTCGGACACATCCTGCGCACTGTAGTTAGGACCGGTCCGCGATCCGCCGCGGAGAATGATGTGGCAGCCATCATTGCCGGTCGTCTGAAAAATTGCAGCGACGCCCTGCTTGGTTACCGAGGGAAACCAATGCGGAGATCGGCACGAACGCAAGGCATCGACCGCCAATTGCACATTGCCCCCGGTGCCATTCTTAAACCCGACAGGCATCGATAGTCCCGAACTCAGTTCACGATGAATTTGGCTTTCGCTCGTGCGCGCACCTATGGCCGCCCACGAGATCAGGTCAGCGATGAATTGTGGAATAATCGTATCCAGGAATTCTGTCGCACAAGGCAAACCAATTTCGTTAATTTGCAACAGTAGAGTGCGCGCTTTGCGCAAGCCATGATTGATCTGGAAACTGTTGTCCAGGTACGGATCATTGATCAGGCCTTTCCAGCCGACTGTAGTGCGCGGCTTTTCAAAATACACCCGCATCAGTAAAAACAGTTCATCACGAAAGCGCTCTGCTACGGCTTGTAACTGCCGGGCATAATCCAACGCAGCCTGCGGATCATGGATCGAGCAAGGGCCAACTATTACCGCCAACCTTTGATCCTTGCCATGCATGATCGACTGCATCGTATTGCGGCTCTCCGAAACAAGTTCGGTTATCGCTTCGGTTACCGGAACTTCTTCGAGCAAAATTGCAGGTGGCAGCAGCGGTCGTAGTGCCTGGATCCTGACATCGTCTACATCAATTAACATAGGTTGCGATAGTAGCGTGACTTAACCCGATGACAACCAGAAGTTGCATACTCACCAGGTTACGGGATTATCAAGCGGCCGAAATGGGCGGGGCACCGGTCGGGGCTTCTTCACCAGAGCTTTCATTCTCATCCGCTGGCGACTGCTCACCCTCATCTTTGGGATAGGCAATCCGGCTATGCATCATACTGCGCAAGGTGAACAGAAACTTGGCGCTCATCGCTTTCAGGTCCCGCATAGTCAGGTCGCAGTCATCCAACTGGCCGTCAACCAAACGGGCTTGGACAATATCGGTGATCAGCTGTTCAAGCTTCTGTGGGGTTGGTTTAACCATAGCCCGTGACGCACTTTCCACAGAATCTGCCAGGCTCAGAATCGCAGCCTCCTTGGTTTGCGGTCGTGGTCCAGGGTAACGGAAGCTTTCCTGATTGACCTCAGGGATGTCCTCATCGCGTAAATTCATGATTTTGCCCCCCAGTTTAGCATCCTTCTGTTGTTGCAGTGCGCGGTTATAAAAGAAGCTTACCAGGCTGGTACCATGATGCTGTTGAATTGCATCCACTATTTGCTGGTTCAACTTATGCTTCAGTGCGAGGTCAACCCCTTCTTTGACATGAGCAATAATGATCAGTGCACTCATCGTCGGTGCCAAGTCATCATGGGGATTTTGTGCCGAGTTCATGTTCTCGGTAAAATACCCCGGCTTCACCAGTTTCCCCACATCATGAAAATAGGCACACACACGGCAGATGGTAGTGTTGGCACCTACTTCTTCGGCCGCCGACTCGGCAAGATTGGCCACCACCAGGCTGTGGTGATAGGTACCCGGTGCTTCAATGGTCATCCGCTTTAGCAATTCGTGATTCAAGTCAGCCATCTCGAGCCAACTGATATCGGTGGTAATCCCGAATAAACTCTCCAGCATCGGCAATATGCCACTGACCAGGGTCGCCGTCACCACACCGATCACTACAGCGAGCAGGCTTTGAATCCCGACTGTCTGCCAGTCGGTAGTTGCCAGTGGCCAACTAAGCGGCCCAATCAGCCCAAACGTCAATGCCAGCACCAGGGTCGCCGCACCAATATAAAACCCAGCCCGAACCATCCTGCTGCGACGTCTGACCTGCAAAGTAACAAAGACCGCAATGAAGCCACAAATCAGGCTCATAACAACAAATACCGGGTCCATGTTGCTGAGCAGTAAAGAGCCCCACAAACTGCCAAAGACCGCCGCAAATAAGCCATAATTGCGGCCCATCAGGACACTCAACACCAAAGGAGCAAAGCCTAGTGGCAGCAGCAGGTGCGCATAGTCATGGCCTAATACTCCAGCGTCGGCCAACTCCAATGGTAAGCGCAATAGAGCCAGGTGGATAAGCAAAACACCAAAAACCAGCAGTACCTTGGAATTTGAATAAAAACCTGCTCCATGCCCGAGCCACATTTGGACTACGGCTGTGCCCAAAATTAAAGCACTGATTAATACACTCTTAACTGGTTCCGATTGATCAGTAGAAAAAATCAGCGTGCCGAGACCAAGCATGAAACCGAGCAAGATCATGGTACGGGCCAGCGCCCCACTCTCCATTCTTTCAAAAAATGTACTCCGTGACTGCTTGCGCCGTGTCTTATTACAGGCCAGACCCTTTTTAATGAGCTTTTGTCTGTCGAAAAATCTAATCATTGAAGTCCCCCGTTATTAGGTAGTATCAACTCAGTTTGATGATTTGTCAGCCCCTGCTGCACGGCTCTCGCCATATGCTTTAATTATGGCTTGAACCAAATCATGCCTGATGACATCGCGACCACTGAACTCCATGATACCAATACCACTTACCGTCGCTAGAACTTGCAGTGCTTCTATTAGGCCGGAGCGCTTGCTGGTAGGCAAGTCAATTTGTGTTATGTCACCAGTGACCACGCATTTGCTGTCATCACCCATACGCGTTAAAAACATCATCATCTGCTCAGTGGTGGTATTTTGAGCTTCATCTAGAATAATGAAGGCGTGGTTCAAGGTACGCCCGCGCATGTAGGCCAAGGGTGCAATTTCCACTACTCCTTTGTCGATATAGCGCTGTACCTCATCCGCCTCCATCATATCGTATAACGCATCGTAGAGCGGTCTCAAGTACGGAAAGATTTTCTCATGCAGGTCACCCGGTAAAAAACCAAGCGCTTCTCCAGCCTCAACGGCAGGTCTTGCCAGAATGATCCGGTTTACCCGTTCTTCGCGCAAGGCTTCAACCGCCATCGCCATGGCCAGGTATGTCTTGCCGGTACCTGCCGGACCAACTCCGAACACCATATCATACTCCCGGATCAGCTCGGTGTAAGCACGCTGTGCACGGTTACGAGGGCGCACCGGTTGACGCTTGGCGCCGAGCCTGATTGCCGCCTTTCGCAAAGCGCCGAGATCATCCTCATTGTCCTCGGTCACAGCACGGATCGCCTGGCGAAAGTCCAGCGGCCCAATCACATCCTGGGCGTCACGTAGATCACCCAATTGCCTGAATAACCGGACTGTTTTCTCGACACTTTCTTCACCTCCTTCTATGCGCAACCAACCATCTCGCGCCGTAAGCTTGACTGCCAGTGCCTCTTCAGCCAGGCGCAGCAACGCCGGGTCGTTCGCATGAATTTCATTCAATTCTCGCGCGCTTTGAAATTCGAGGGTTTGAGTCATCAGCAATACCTTTGGTACTAAGCTATCCCGGATGGGAATATTCGATTATCTGAACCCGTAAACCATCGCCCAGCGGGCACCGTCCTCTGGACCTTTGGTGATAGTGACCAGCAGATAGTAGGTACCGGTAGTCTTTGGAATCACGCGGGTTGCTGCAAAGCGGCCTTTTTGCCAGCTTTCTACATCAACCAAATCACCCTTGGAGTCATAGGCATGAACCGCCAGTTCCGCATTATCCTCATCGGTAGCCAACCAAAACCAGTACTCGTTCCCTTTGAAAAGCTGTTGGGCAATCCCCTTCTCTTCACCGACACCAAGGTCGCCTGCCCATGCTTCTTCGCGTACCAGGAAACCTTCCGCAACATAAGGCGCAGCAGCTTCGTAGGCAAATGACAAGGCGTCATCAACAGTTGCCTGCACCCGCGTCCCAACTGTGGCGACCGCAAGAATCAGCAGGATCCAGATAAAAGATTTCAATCTGATGATGGGGGAAGTCAATTTGCTCATGCCTCTGGAGCCTGTATACTTTCGACCAGGCCGGTTGTCATAGCATTAATCTTACTCACTGATTCCGCATTGATATTGCGTCCGTCGCCGACATCGATCAGTGGCTTGATTTTGCCCAGTTGGGTGTTGATCTCAGTCAAGAGTTCGCTGTCTTTGCGCTCGGGAGACATCCCATCGATACGGCGGGAAAAATAATCAAGCAATGCAGGTTGATGCAGCAACTCGGCGGTTTCCGAACGGTAGTTATCACCCACAATGGTAGTAAGTGCCTGGGTGCCTCGCAGCCAACCACCGAGACTCACCAGTTGTGCGAGCTCCTCATCATTCAATTCGACCATCGCTTGTTTGACGTCCTGCATCGCACCGTCCAACTCACGCTTGGCTTTGATCCAGTTGCTTTCATCGGCAGCATCCATAATCCGGCGGCTACGCGAGATGACCACATCACGCACACCGATCGCACCCGACAACTTGAGCACCTCCCGGCCGACCTCTTTTACTTTCTCAGAATTTTTGGCCTGAACCGCAATGAAACCGTCGGCGATAATTCCTCCGAGGCGTAAGGCGATGCGATCACGCTCCTGCCCAACACCAGGAAACTGTTCGGGCAGCAAACTATTCCAGTCCGGCGTACCGAGCTTGTCGAGTACTGCAAAAATTTCGCTGGGAACAGGAATGATGACATCTTCATGCACTGCTGCAGGAAACTTACCGACATCAATTGTGCTGCGTGGTGCCGCTACAGTATCACCTGCTCCTGCCAGTGTTAGTGCACTGCCGATCAGCATGCACGCTGCACACCTTTGTGTGGTAAACTTGTAGTAACCAAAATTTCTCATCTCATTGAATTAGAATATACCTGCCTGCGAAACCGCGGCAATCGATATCATTAAATATCGTCTTTAGGAAAAAAAGTTCCGGGTTCAGCAGCTTGAGCGCGTCCGGATTCACTCTTTTTGGTCTTTCCGATCATCTTCTTATATTCTGCCTTACGCTCGTACTTTTCTTTTTTAGGCAGATGATGACTGAAAAAATATAGCGAGTTATCGGCATCATGGCGGTAGCAAGAACTGCCGCACGCAAGAATAACAAATACCGCTGCACTAATTATGAACTTTGACATCGCCCGCATCATTAGTTCAATTCCCGAGCGTGCGCAAGTCCCGAATTATACCTGACAACCAGTCTCAGATAAATTGTAAAACCATTAGTAAGCAAGGAACAGAGCACGCAGCCAGTCTATTTAGCTTCCTGCCGGTTTATCTTTCTCAGCAGGGCCTGCTTGACCTGAAGGTAGTTCGGATTATCGATGCTTTGCAGTACAGCTTTTGCTTCGGCGTATTGCTTTAATTCAATTAGCACCCGTGCCTGGTGAACCCTCGAAAACGGCGTGGTGTCAAGTTTACCGGCGTGTTGCCAGGCAGCCAAAGCCTCTGGCCATCGCTTTTCCTTAAGGATGTAAAAGCTCTCTGCATAAGCCCGCGCCAGCGGCAAGCTTCCCGGCGCCAACTCGCGGGCAATCGAGTAATGGTTGATTGCTAACTCCATGACCTCAACCGGTGATTGACCAAATTCGGGAACCAGATCATGGCGAAACAAACTGAGCACATTAGCCAGATGAAAATGGTCGTTCGCCGAGTCCGGTAACAGGCCTGTAATGCGCGTCAATACACTCGCTGCTGACAGGGTGTTACCTGCACGCAACTCAAGTTCACCCTGCAGTCGCAACGCCTCAGGACTGTCCCTGGTAGCAGTGTGGTGCTCCAGCAATTCGGCAGCCTTGCTATATTTGCCCTGGCCCGTAAGCCATCCGGCATAAGACAGTACTGCCGGAAAGTAATCTTCATTTTCTTCGATAAGGTCTCGATAAGCAGAATCCAGCACATCGTATTGCTCTGCTTGCCGGGCTTCCCCCTGCAACGATAGTGCCCTTGATGCGAACTCGATAGCTGCCAGCGTCGCTTCCGGTGTGCTTTCTTCGTTGACTGTTTGAGCAAATTGCAACGGCGTATGTCCTACTATACAGTGAATAGTTAAGACGACTTTAAAGAGTGCTCGCAACTGTTGAAATTTGAGCATATAATAGAATGTTAACCGATGAACTTAGCACAGCAAGCAGCAGATTTAAGCCGACGCTTCGCCCTTACAAGGCGTGAAGCACTCAGCCTGATTGCTCTTTTTGTAGTACTGGTTGTCGGTTGGTGCGTATACCAGCTAAGACACTCAGTAAGTGTTGCAGCACCTGAGGCAATAACTAAACATGAGAAAACGGCTACCGCCACAGCGCCACTAACGACTAACAATTAGTATGCAGAAACTTGGTTTTCAGGAAACAATCGAACGGATTGTGGAAGAGCATCCCGATTACCATCAGGATGCCTATCACTTTTTGCGTGAAACTCTGGAATACACGGTCAAACGCCTGCAAAAGAAACGCGGGGACTCCTCACGGCATGTTAATGCCGAGCAATTACTGGACGGTTGGCGTCAATACTCTATTCGCCAGTTTGGCCCTATGGTGCCTACGGTCATGGATGCTTGGAGCATAACTAGCTGCCATGACATAGGAGTGATGGTTTTTCGCCTGATTGATGCCGGGCTATTTGGCCGTAACCAGGAAGACTCACTCGAAGACTTTGGCAAAGGATATGACTTTCACGAAGCTTTCACCGTGCCATACTTGCCCAGCAAAAATAAGCTTAACGTTAGCAGCCAGCCAGTTATTAACTCATGAAAATAATCAATACATTACTCCTATTCTCAACTTTTATGATCAGTAGCTCCTACCTAGCCAGCTCAGCAACCGGCAATTCAGCGGCATCGGCTGTCAAACCAATCGTCCATACGCTCGACAATGGACTGACTATCATTGTGAAGGAAGATAACAGCGCCCCGGTTGCCAGCGTGCAAATATGGTGCAAGACCGGAAGTATCCACGAAGGAGAGTGGTTGGGTGCCGGGCTTTCTCACATACTCGAGCACATGCTGTTTAAAGGCACCAGCAACCGCGATGGCAAGGAAATAGCTCTAACTATCCAGCAGCAAGGTGGCTACATTAATGCGTACACCTCATTCGACCGCACCGTCTATTGGGCCGACACCCCAAGCGCCGGAGTCGATGAAATAATCGATGTTCTATCCGATTCAATACTCAACTCAACCTTGCCTGAGGACGAATATGTCAAGGAGCAGGAGGTGATCAGGCGTGAGTTTGCCATGGGCTTTGACAGCCCTGAGCGAACCGGCCAGAAACTGCTATTCGAAACCGCATTCTCCGAACATCCCTACCGCATGCCAATCATCGGTTACCTCGATGTTTACAATCAGCTGACGCGTGATGATGTTTTTGCTTATTACAAAAAACGCTATGTCCCCAACAATCTCTTTTACGTCATCGTAGGAGATGTTGACAGCGAGGCGGTCATCAACCAAATCACAGAAATATTCAAAGATGTACCGCGTTCCAAATTTCCGCCGGTACTGATTGACGAGGAACCACGCCAGCTAGGTAAGCGGATCAGGCACGAGGAATTTCCTTCGGAGCTCTCACGTCTCTCAGTAGCTTGGAAGATCCCCGGTGTGACGCATCAGGATATGCCGGCACTCGACGTGCTGGCAGCTATCATGGGCGACGGTCGCAGCTCGCGCCTGTATCAGTCGATCCGCATGGAGCAAGCGTTGGCACATTCGATATCCGCATTCGCATACACACCAAAAGGTATGGGCCTGTTCACCGTCATGGCCACTTCAGACCCTGACAAGCGACCTGCCCTTGAACAGGCTATCTTTCAACAGGTTGAAGCAATTCAGCAGCAAGGTGTCACTGCTGCTGAGTTGGACAAGGCAAAAAAACGCATCCTGAGCAGCCAATACGCAGAAATGAAAACCATGAGCGGCAAAGCGTCGGACCTTGGCAGCAACTGGCTGCTGGCTCGCAACCTCAACCTCACAGACTATTATTTGGACGCAGTTGGCAAAGTCAAGGTTGACGACGTCAAACGTGTCGCCAACAAATACCTGGTCGATCAGGGGCTGACGATCACGTCGCTCAATCCACCTGATTTTGTCGAATCAGTTGCTGATGCAGATAGTGATAAAGTCGACACAGCGCCTGAAATAAAGAAATTCGATTTGAGCAATGGCGCAACATTGCTGGTCAGAGAGGACTCACGCTTACCTCTGGTGTCTGGCATGGCCACATTTAAGGCCGGTGTACTCGCCGAGGAGCGTGAGCAAAGCGGGCTAAGCACGCTGGTGGCAAGCAGCATGCTCAAAGGTACCAAAAACCGCAGCGCCTCCGAAATTGCCGGCGAAATTGAAGCGGTAGGTGGCAGCATCAGCAGCGAGTCAGGTATGAATAGCCTGTCAGCTAGAGTTGAAACCATGAGCGATGACTGGCAATTAGGGCTCGAGATTCTTGCCGACGTGGTCATCAACCCTAGTTTTCCAGAAGCCGTCGTACAACGAGAGAAAGACGTCCAAATTGCCGCCATCAAGAACGAAATGGAACAGCCCGTAAGGAAGGCTGCGAACCTGCTGCGCGCCAACCTGTACGGTGACCACCCATATTCTAAGCCGCGGCTTGGCACACTCGATTCTGTTGCAGGGTTTACTACAGATGATCTGGTCGGATTTCATTCGCGGATTGCGACTGCTGACAATTGCGTGATCGCAGTCTTTGGTGATGTTAAAGCCGAGGATGTCCGCAACTTCGTCGAACAACAGTTTGTCAAACTACCAAAGTCCAGCGATGCCCGGCCTACACCTCCTGATGTCGTTGATCTGGATAGCAACAGCCTGGTCCGCCGCCACATCGATAAAGAACAAGCGGTAATGATGATCGGCTACCTTGGGCCAACCATCTCAGATCCGGAGAGACTGGCACTCGAAGTCATCAACGAAGCTAGCAGTGATCTCGGATCACGCTTCTTCGAACGCATCCGCGAACAGCTTGGCCTGGCATATTTCGTTGGCTCCAGTATGTCACCCGGATTAGCACGCGGACTGTTTGGCTTCTATCTTGGCACCGACCCTGCCAAGACCGACTTAGTCGAACAAGCCCTGCTTGATGAAATCAAAAAGCTGGCCGAAAATGGGCTCAGCGAAGATGAGTTTCAACGTGCCAAAGCCAAGCTGGTCGGCCAACAAAAGATACGCCTCCAGGCCAACGATGACTTCGCCCAACTAGTCGCGCTCAATGAACTCTACGGGCTAGGCTACAACTTCCATGAGAAAGAAATTACCCGCCTCGAAAGCCTGACCCTCGATGAGGTCAATGCGGTGGCCAGCAAATACTTTGCCGATCAAAACCACGTCAATGTCCTGGTATCACCCAGCATTGACGCATCGGCCGCTGCTGTTGCAGATAATCCTAAAGTAGAATCCACCAACTAAGTAAAATGCCCCAAGTACACAAAACTACCCAGTCCGGCGAACATGCCCAAAAATTCATCGAGTTCGTCTTGATGCATTCACAGAATGCTGCATTCTTCCTCGGCCAGATGCCCAACCCGCAGACCGGCAAGGCCGAGGTCAACCTCGAGATGGCCAAGATCTTCATCGACCAACTCGAAATGATCCAGGAGAAGACCCGCGGAAATCTATCCTCTGAAGAGTCCGAGGTTCTCAATAATGCACTGACCAACTTGCGCATGGCTTTCGTCAACGCGAAATCCGGTGCAGGTGCCACCTCTCAACCGGATGCTCCAGCCCCAGAGTCTACACCACCTTCCTCCGACTCGTCTCCCGACAAGTCCGCCGAAGCTTCAGTGAAGGAGAACCAGCCTGAGACAGGAGCCGAAAGTGCCAGCTCAACCTCCGACACTGAGAGTAAAAAGAAATTCACCAAGAGCTACGGCCCGTAGCCTGGAGGGCAAAGTTCCACGTTTGCCGTGACTAAGCTGTGGCTGAGCATTCCCTGCTTGCCCGCAGTCCTAAAATCCGCTATGCCCGCAGGATGATAGACATACTTGCAGCAGCCGTGCCGGAAATTGCATCACCCGGCAACTTCGCCGAGCTCAGCATTGCCTTTTTAACCCTTTGCACGCTGGAAATCGTACTGGGCATCGACAATGTCATTTTTATTTCAATTCTTGCTTCGAAATTGCCTAAGGAACAGCAGGCCAAGGCAAGGTTTATCGGGCTCGCACTGGCAATGGTCGCACGCATTTTGCTGCTTTTCTCCATCTCCTGGGTGATGCAGCTTACCCAGCCATTGTTTGCCGTCTTTGGTCACGAGATAAGCGGGCGTGACCTGATCCTGCTACTTGGTGGCTTATTCCTTATTTGGAAGAGTACCCACGAAATCCACAGCAAACTCGAAGGCAGCGAACACGCCCATGCCGCAAAGGCTGCCACTTCTTTTTCCTCGATCATTATTCAAATCATTTTGCTCGATATCGTCTTCTCGCTGGATTCAGTAATCACTGCTGTCGGGATGGTCAACCACCTCGGCGTGATGGTAGCCGCCATCGTGGTAGCAGTCATCTTCATGATGCTGTTCGCGGGACCGGTCAGCAAATTCGTCGACGGTCATCCGACCGTGAAAATGCTCGCCCTTAGCTTTCTTTTATTAATTGGCGTCACCCTGATGGCTGACGGACTCGGCCAGCACATCCCGAAAGGTTACATCTATGCGGCCATGGGCTTCTCGGTATTCGTCGAAGTGCTCAACCTCAAAATGCGCGCCAAGCGTAAGCCGGTTGCACTTCGCGGCGCTGCTATTGCTGAAGCTAAAGATTAGCCCCACCACGTATTGCCCGGTCGACCCGATAGCCCCTGTTGATATCGGGATGTGTCAGCCCTCCGGGCTACAGCCGCGTAATCAGCAACGAAGTCTCCAGCGAGTGGCTTGCTTTGCGTCGGGTAGTGCCGCTGATCGTGGCAGCTCCCTCCGGCTCTGGAGCACTGGCAAGCGTAATATGCTTATCCGCCACAGCCAGGCCATTCGATGGATCGAACCCACGCCAACCACCACCGGGCAGATAGATTTCTGACCAAGCATGCAATTCGGGGTCACGTTCTTCCGGTTCATGATAACCTGTCACAAAGCGCGCAGCCAACCCGACCGAACGGGCACAGGCACAAAAGAGCACAGCCACATCGCGACATGCGCCCACCCCTTTATCGAGGGTTTCCTGCGGCGTGTACGCCGGTCCATCATGCCGATGGCTGTAGTCGATGCGCTCGTAGATCAAGTTGGAGAGTGTTGTTGAAAAATTAAGTGTGGTATGCGCAGAAGCTTCCAGCGCCTCAGCAGATAATCGTTGTACCCCCGGATTTGCGACTTCGTCACCCGCCAGGAAAGGTTGTAGCGACGCAAGTTCATCGTCCGAATATGCGATCGGCAGGTGCGTTGCATATTGCGGCAGGACAAAGTCGAATGGATTATGATTTTCTATGCGTACGCGGAGCCGCGAGCGAACAATCAATTCCTTGGTCAAACCATCAAACCACGTAACCTGTACACGGTTACCATAGGCATCGAGGTTCTGTGCACAGCCACTTGGGGTAGGCTGGATTTCCAGCTGGTATTCCTCGATTGATTGACGCCAGTCGCTGCGTGGGCACATCCTGATCGTATGCGGCTCGAGGAAGACCGCATCAGAATAGCGGTAGCACTTGAAATGTTCAATCTGGTAGCGCATCAACGATCAGGACAATCATGCCCATCATCCCTCTGCAATCGGAGGCAGTTGTGAAAGTATGTCCTTGGTCCAATCAGCACTCAAGTTGATCGCAGCCTGTTCGAGATGTTTCTCCCACTCCTCCGCGATTGGCAGGAGTTGCTTGCGCTCATAGCGGTGTTCGATCAGGTCAAAGGTATTCTTGCGATAAGCCACAACATCAATCGGATAATCTACATCCACGTTGCATGCATGGGTCGCATTAAAAGATAGGAAACCAACCCGTAGCGCATGCTCAAGCGAGGAATCAAATTTGAGTGTGCGCTCGAGGATCGGACGTCCCGGCCCGGATTCGCCGATGATATAATATGGAGTTGCGGTTCCTACTTCAACCCAGTTGCCCTGCGGATAGATCATGTACAACCGATGCTCATTGTCCTCTTCCAACTGCCCACCCACCAGCGCATGCAGATTGAAGTCCAGGCCACTTTCTGACAGCGATTCCTTGTCTTCGCGGGCAACCCGTCGAATCTGCTCGGCAAGTAAATTCACCAAGTGGTACACCCGCAGCACATGCTCGCTGTCGCTGGTAAGTATATCGTTAAAATAGGTTAATGCCTTGTCACGTACCGAACGTAGACCGGAGGTCATTAGAAAAATGGAATGGTTGCCCTGCTGGTGGCAGGTGACCTTCCGTGCTGTGATTCTTGCGGTGCCTGAAGTCAGCCTGGTATCTGCGATACCGATCAGGCCCGATTGCACTTTAATACCAAGACAGAAGCTCATGCGTGATTGCTTATACGGAGGGATTGCCCGCGGGGGCAAGAGCGAAAAATTGCTCGTAAATCAACTGGTCGATCTTGTTGAGTCGCTGCTGAAAGCCGTCCAGGTATTCATGCAACCCATCACTGACTATGTCTTCGATATTGGCATAATCGAGATCGGAACATAAACGCCCAAGCTCGCGCTCGACTTTATTGGAATACGTATTCATCGGGGTCCCCGAGATTCGGTGCAACGATTCTAGCATACGTATCGTGCAGTAATGTATCGAGCGCGGAAAGTCACGATCCAGGACCAGGAATTGCGCCACCCGATTACTCGAAATCCTCCGGCTCTGTTTACGATACATCTCAAGCGCACTGGCCGACTTCAATAATGCAGCCCACTGGATATTATCAAACGGCGCACCAACGTCTTCGAGATCAGGCAGCAGGATAAAGTATTTGATATCGAGGATTCGCGATGTCTTATCAGCGCGCTCAATTAACTGCCCCAGCCGCGCAAAGTTCCAGGCATCGTTGTGCGACATCGTGTGATCGAGAAGACCGCCAAATAGATGGCACGACATCTTGATCCTGCGGAAGAAGTTATAGGGGGTATCCCCCAACCCGCCTTGGCGGGCATTATCATTGACGTAAAGATACAGGCTGTTGATGTGCTCCCATAGTTCGGACGATATTATCTCTCGCACCGTACGGGCATTTTCCCGTGCCAGGCTCAAACTGGATAAAATCGAGTTGGGGTAGTCTTTGTCGATAGTAAGAAAGCGCACGACATTCTCCTCGCTGGGTGTCGAGTACCTTTTGCTAAACTCGCTCTTGTCACCGGTGGTATTCACCAGCGGCAGCCACTGGCTCTCTATATCAGCAGGCAGATCAAGCGTCAGGTTCTGGTTCACATCCAGAAATCGCGCCACGTTGTCAGCTCGTTCCACATAGCGGGCCATCCAGTAAACAGCTTCGGCAACTCGACTTAACATGGCTCCTCCCTGCCTTTAGCCCCCTGCAACACCCAGGTATCCTTACTGCCGCCGCCTTGCGATGAATTCACTACCAACGAGCCTTGCTTAAGCGCCACCCGGGTCAGTCCACCCGGCAAGACAAAGATGTCCTGTCCGCAAACGATATACGGCCTCAGGTCGACATGGCGCGGAGCAAACTGGCCATCGATAATTGTTGGTACAGTTGATAGCGCGATCGTCGGTTGGGCTATATAGTTACGTGGATTTTCTTTAATTAGTTCGGCAAACTGCTGTTGTTGCTCAAGGGTCGATTGCGGCCCCATCAACATACCATAACCACCTGCTTCGTTAGCCGCTTTGACGACCAGCTCGTCCAGGTGTTCCAGCACATATTTACGATCATCCTCTTTTTCGCAGACATAAGTAGGGACGTTGTTCAAGATCGGCTCTTCATCGAGGTAGAACCTGATCATGTCAGGCACGAATGCGTAAATGACCTTGTCGTCGGCGATACCACTACCGGGAGCATTAGCCAGTGCAACGTGCCCCTTGCGGTAGGCCTCGAATATCCCGGGTATTCCAATCAGCGAGTCATCTCGAAAGACATCCGGGTCAAGAAAATCATCATCGATCCGCCGGTACAGGACATCAACCCGCTGCAGACCATGCGTTGTTTTCATCATCAGGAAATCATTGTCGACCACCAAATCACTGCCCATGACCAATTCAACTCCCATCTGCTGCGCCAGAAATGAATGCTCAAAATATGCCGAATTGTAGATCCCGGGGGTAAGCACCGCAATCACCGGCTGGGCTACACCGGCTGGTGCCAGATGCTCAAGCGCATCAAACAATCGGTTGGGATAGTCGTCGACCGGTACCACATGCGAATCTTCAAAGACGCCCGGAAATGTCCTTTTCATCACCTGGCGGTTTTCCAGTACGTATGAAATCCCGGACGGGCAGCGCAGGTTGTCTTCGAGCACGTAGTATTCACCGTCTTTGCCGCGGATCAAATCAGTTCCCGTGACATGAATCCAAATGTCACGCGGCGGCTTCAAACCGATGCACTGTTTACGGTAGGCACGGCTGGATAAAATCAGGCTCTCGGGAATGACCTTCTCCTTGACGATCTGTTGGTCATGGTAAATGTCGTTAAGGAATAAATTTAACGCGCGAATCCGCTGTTCGAGTCCTCGCTCTAATTCTGCCCACTCGTATGCCTCGATAATTCTGGGCACGATATCAAAGGGGAAAATGCGCTCGGTACCCGATTCTTCACCGTAAACAGTGAAAGTAATGCCCATATTGAGAAGTGCCAATTCCGCTGCCTGCTGCCGGCGTTGCAGCTCTCCGCTACTCAATGAATGAATTCGATCAATTAGTACTTTTGCACCCGGACGCGGCACCCCTTGCGCATCATATAGCTCGTCGTAGAAGCCTTGGGTCTGGTAATTGTCAAATCGCATAAACGCCTAAACTACAATCATCTGTATGACATGCAAACAATCTATCTTAACCGACGGCTACACGAGGCTTCAATTCTGCTGCAGCCAGGCAAACTCATAAGCGCCGAGCGCGAGTGCCCCGGATTTCACATCAACGGGTCGCTCAGACGCCACATCGACTAAACCAGCTTCCGGCCACCCGCAGCTTGCCAACTCCAGTTGTTGTTCTTCTGCCGTGAGATTGAACACGCAAAGCAGACTTTGCTGGTCATTGGTGCGGCGTTCGACTACGAACAACTGCTCGCCACAATCGTGAACTAGCTGGTAGGCATCCGGATGGAAACATGGTTGCTTGTTGCGCCTTCGCAGCAGCTCGGTAATCGTTCGAAATACCTTGCCATGATGATCGTCAGCATTTGCCAGCCAATCCTCAACTTCATTTTCCAGTAGTTTACGCCTGTTAATCGCACGGTTATGGCCGGTGCGCTTCACTGCTTCAGTGTCATTTCTTGAGCCGAACAGGCTATGGATATAAATCGCCGGGATACCGGCAAGACTCATTGCTAATGCCTGCGAACAAAGGAACTTCTGCTGATCAACATCGGTAGGAACACTACTTCCGGTGGCCAGCGCCGAAAACCACGTGGTATTCAATTCGTATGGCGCTTCACTACCATCAGGCAAACTCCGCGACGACACCTTGCCACCACTTTGTCGCACCCGCTTCACCAGCTTCTCGATTTCCTTATCCGGCAGGATACCCTGCGCCGGGCGAACACCTATCCCATCGTGTGAGGCTGTAAAATTGAGGAAAGTGCATCCTACTGGTGGGGTACTCAAATCTCGGGCCCAACGCGTTAACCATTGCCCATTACCGGTGACCAGCGCATGCAGCAGTAGCGGCGGCAGCGCGAAATTATATACCATCTGTGCCTCATCACCATCCCCAAAGTAACTGACATTTTCCGCATGCGGAACATTCGTCTCGGTCAGCAGAATCGTTCCCGGAACTACCAGGTCAAGCACTTGCCGCATAAGCTTGATCAACAGGTGGGTTTGTGGCAGATGAATGCACGGCGTGCCTGGTTCCTTCCACAAGAACGCAACAGCATCCAGCCGGATAATGCTGGCCCCGCGAAGCGCATAGCCAAGTAAGACATCAAGAAATTCGAAGCAAACGTCAGGGTTTCTCCAGTCGAAGTCCACCTGATCGGAACTGAATGTGGTCCACACCAGCCGACTACCCTGGCGTGTCTCAAATGGTGTCAGTAACGGGCTGGTGCGTGGCCGCACGACCTCGCCCAACTCCTCACCCGGTGCGACCGTCATAAAATATTTGCTGTATGGCAGGATACCTGTGGAAAACTGTTCGAACCACGGCGAGCGGCTCGAGCAGTGGTTGAGCACCAGATCGAACATCAACCCGAAGTTCTCGCCCAGTGCTTCCACTTCCTGCCAAGTTCCCAAGGACGCATCGACCAAACGGTAATCAATCACCGAAAACCCATCATCCGATGACCAGGGAAAAAATGGCAGGATGTGCACCCGTGAAATTGCTTGCTGCAGGTATTTATCGGCAAACTTTTTAAGGATGGCTAAAGGCACAGACCCCGGCTCATGCAAACTGTCGCCGTATGTAATTAGTACCACATCGTTCTCGTCCCATAGCGGCTTGCCGTTTTGTTCAGCCAGCTTGCGCATCGTCGGCTGGAACCGCGAAAGCAGCGCAACCAGCCGGTCAATAATTAACTCCCCTCCCTGCGGGTACAGCTCGAGCACACTACTGGCGATCGCTTCGAAGCGTTTAGGCATCAACCCATGGTGAAGCAATCGCGCATCAGGATAATCGGGTGGTGAATTCATTATTTCTTTGCCCCCTGCTGAAAACCAAGCAACAGGCGCAGGCTGCTGCTCAGCACCTCGTAACTAAAAAACCTCGATGCTATCTCATAATTCCAGTTCGTCTGCTCGTCCCGGTATGCG
>CAYUDZ010000038.1:0-19894 GCA_964443575.1 uncultured Chthoniobacteraceae bacterium
ACCTGCGACCTCTAGTACCCCATACTAGCGCACTACCAAGCTGTGCTACGGCCCGACTTATGAACAGCCTAATATAATGCCTTGATAGCAGAACGAAATCAAGCGGCTTTCGACAATCCGTGACTCGGAATCACTACACTTTCGAGCGTCCGGATCCGCATTACCCTATGACCAGCCCACTTTGGCTAGGTGTTTTTTTGAAAGTGGTGGTTTGGTGGTGGCGGTCATGGCTCCCGTTGGTAGATTTTGATATAGGGATCAAAAATGAACAAGCGTCCACGTTTGGCACCAGTGGTTTCGCGCAGTAAGCCCTCATTGACAAAACGATCGATCAGTTTGTAGGCAGTCGGCAGAGAGATGTTTGCCTTACGGGCAACAGCCTGTGCGTCAACAAATGGAAGGGAAAACAAGTAGCGGAATAAAGCGAGGCCGGAAGTACCTTGTGGTTTCCAGTTCTGGATTTGCTCCTCCCACGCATTTTTGAACTGGAGGATTTCATTGAAAGTGTTGATGCCAAGCTGGGCAGTTTCGCTTAGGCCATCCAGAAAGAACAGTAACCAGCCCTGCAGGTCTTTCTTTTCCCGTACCCGGGTCAAGCGTTCGTAGTATTCCTCCCGGTTACGCTCCAGGTAATCAGACAGGTAGAGCACCGGTTGCTTAAGGATGTCGCTGGCTACTAGGTACAGTGGTACCATCAGGCGCCCGATCCTGCCATTGCCATCGAGAAAGGGATGAATGGTCTCGAACTGGTAATGCATGATGGCTACTTTGAGCAATGGCGGTAAGTGCAGGTCGGCATTGTGGGCAAATAATTCCAGATCACCCATCAGCTCTGGCACCTGCTCATGCGGCGGCGGGACAAAGCGGGCATTACCCGGATTGGAGCCGCCAATCCAGTTCTGGCTGGTACGGAATTCGCCAGGGGTCTTGTGTTCGCCGCGTACGCCTCGCATCAGGGTGGCATGGGCGTCGCGTAACAGCCGGTTGGAAAAGGGTAATTCTTGTAGTGCCTCCAGGGCCTGGTTCATTGCTGTGATGTAATTATTGACTTCACGCCAGTCGTCGCGACGCTCCAGCACAATTTGATCCTCAGGCAGGATAGCTTCCTCGATGTTGGTCTTAGTATCTTCGATCTTGCTGGATTTTGTCGCCTCTTTGGTCACGTGCATCTGCACAAAGAGGTTCAGGTTGGGGATATGTTCGGAGAACATATCCAGCCGACCCAACTGCCGGTCAGCCCTGCTAAGCGCTTCTATGATCCTGGAATCGTTGATTTCCCAAGGCCGGTTGACGGGGCTGGGCACAAAACTACGATAGTCGTTTTGTTTCAGCCAGTTGCCTGCTTCAAAGGAGTTCATGATTTCAATAAGATTTTACAGATTATTTTAATTAGCGCGATCTCTTATTTAAAATACAGAAGATATTTTAAATAGCAATGGTTATTATTAAAACTATGAGGTCTAATTTTAATTAAGAGGATCACTTATTTAAAAAATGGGATTATTTTTTATTTTTCTCAAACTTTGGTGAGTTGAAATCGAGGATTTTTTTAAGAAGTCCTTCGGTTTCGCGCTCAAGGTCGCGGATTTCCCGGACGACCTCATTGAGGTCGCGCAGGGGCTGGTGGACGTAAAAGTATCTGTAGAACTAGTCTATTTTGCTGTGAGTCGAGTGAGCCAAGCCCACAATCCCCTGATCCTTATCAAGACTGTAATTAAAGACCTTACACTATACTGTAAGCTCTGAACAATAACTTAGAACCGCCAGTCAATTGAGATTCAGGCAATCGAATCGCCTTGTCTGCAGCGAAAAATTAGGATAATTATCAGATGCTACTCTGTTCAGCAAATCGCAATCATCTGAAATTTCTCCAAACTCACTTCCATGAAAAAAGTTCTTGCAGTAGTCCTCGGTGCGCTGATTGCCAGCTCAGGCGCAGCGTTAGCAGAAGATGTCAAAATTATCGGGTCGGATACCTTGCTGATTCTGAACCAGGAATGGGCCAGCGATTTTATGGCGGCCAACCCCGGCCAGCAGGTAGAAGTGATTGGCGGCGGCTCTGGCAATGGTATTAAAGCGCTGCTGGCTGGTGAAACTGATATTGCTGCCTCGTCACGCGAGATGACTGATGAGGAAATCGAGCAGTTTAAGCAGAAGCATAATGGGCGGGAGCCGTGGCGACTGATGGTTGCGCGTGACGGGCTGGGAATCTATTTGCACAGTAACAACCCGGTAACCTCACTCACCCGGGAGCAGCTGACCGGTATTTTTACCGGCGAGATCACGGATTGGAGCGAAGTCGGCGGGCGCGACGGGGAAATCGCTGTTGTCACACGCAATCCGCAGTCCGGCACCTACGGTTGGGTGCGTAAAAATATCATGGGCGGCAAAGATTTCCCGGCCAACGCGGTGACTGTTGCCAGTACTTCGATGATTACCAGTACGGTTGCCCGCAACCGGCGCGCGATCGGCTACGGCGGGGTCGCTTACTCGCCCGGCGCCAATATCATCAAAATAGCTAAAGATGCCAAAGCACAGCCGATGTGGCCAAATTCGATCAATGTCATGACCTACGATTATCCACTCAGTCGACCGTTGTTATACTATTTGAACTCGCTGACAATGAGCGAAGCAACCGAGGATTTTCTGCGCTGGGTGCTAAGCAGTCGCGGGCAGAGTGTGGTCGAGCGTGTCGGTTACTATCCGCTCCAGCAGATGGACAATCAGCAGGCTTATGCAGACGCCATTGAACTCACCCCTGAAACCATGGCTGAACATGGATTTCAGATCACTGCGGTCATCGGTAGTGATGACACCCTTGTCCAGCAGGGTTTCAGCGATAAAGTCAATGTGTTGCTCACCATCGAAAAACCGCAGAGCCAAGCCGATGACCGGGTTGAAAATGCTACGTTGTGGATTCAAAACAACGTGGTTGCGCCGTTGCAGCCAGGACGGAATCCGCAGACGAATGCCATTAATTCTATTAGTTTCAAACTGCAAGTGGGTCTACTGTCCTCTACCAGCATCATTCTGGAGCAACCGGTGGCAGGCGGCGAAAGCAAGCTTTTCACCATTCCAATAGGTACTTTCAACCGCTAAGATTAAACGGCCGACCGCTCTGGAAAAGCCATTCTACTTGCTTCATTCAGAAATATACCCTAAGTATCTTGGTATGAAAAAAATTGAAGCGATTATCAAGCCCTTCAAGATTGAGGACGTCAAGGAGGCGCTTTCCGAGCTGGGCATCGAAGGAATGACGGTCAGCGAAGTTAAGGGCTTCGGCAGGCAAAAAGGCCATACCGAAATTTACCGAGGCAGCGAATATACTGTAGATTTCTTACCTAAGATTAAGCTGGAAATTGTAGTCACTGATGAGCTTGTTGAGAAAGCCAGCGCCGCAATTATCAGCAGCGCTAAGACCGGCAAGATTGGTGACGGCAAGGTCTTTGTCCTGAATATCGAGTCAGTCACCCGCATACGTACTGAAGAAACCGGCGAAAAAGCAATCTGAGCCAGCCAGCACCTCACCTTGACCGCGCGTTAGCCTAATGGACTGGTGGCAGGCTTTAATTTTGGGGATAGTGGAAGGGGTAACCGAGTACCTGCCGGTCAGCTCGACCGGTCATTTGCTGGTGGTGCAACGGTTACTCGGGATTGAGCAAAGCGATGCCGCCGACGCATTTGCCATCTGTATCCAGGCTGGCGCGATCGTTGCAGTACTCGGTTTGTACGCAGGTCGGGTTATGCAAATGTCACGCGGCCTGGTGGGCCGTGATAGTGACGGCTTGCGGCTGGCAATCAACCTGGCCGTCGCATTTGTACCGGCAGCCATCGCCGGCTTATTACTGGAACAACCGATTAAGACCTACCTTTTTGGTGGCGACGAGTGGGGGCTATGGCCGGTGGTCATCGCCTGGTTTGTCGGCGGAGTAGCAATCCTGCTCACCTCCTGGTTTCGCAAAAAAAGACGTGAACATGGCGGCGGCTATGAGTTAATGCAACTGACTTGGAAGTTGGCTTTAGTCATCGGCGTAGCCCAATGTATCGCCATGTGGCCGGGAGTCAGCCGCAGTTTGGTGACCATTGTTGGGGGTGTACTGGTTGGCATGCGACTCTCGTCTGCGGTTGAATTCAGTTTCTTGCTTGGAGTACTCACATTAGGTGCCGCCACCTGTTACGACGGATTGAAGAATGGTGCAGAGATGTTAGCTACATTTGGCCCGACATCATTACTGGTTGGCTTTTTGGGAGCCTGGATTTCTGCTGTACTGGCAGTCAAATGGATGGTTGCCTATCTCAATAACCATGGCATGGAAATCTTCGGCTATTACCGGATCGCGATCGCTATTGCAGTGACCTTATTTTTTCTAATTTAAACCAATGAGCGCGGAGCATGAATTATACCCCGACTTGCAGGCGGTAGTTGTCTGTGAGGATGTCAGGCAGGAAGTCAACGGCATGCAGACACTGGTAGGGGTGGTCTCGGCCTTACCCGTGCCAAAACTACCTGCCCGATTGATGAAGTTGTGTATCTGGTCACGCTGGACCGGCGGCATAGGGAAGTTTACCCAGGCATCGCGAATTATAGCGCCTGACGATGAAACCATCCTCGGCGAAAGCTCGGTGCAATTTCAGTTACGTGAGTTAGAAGCGCACGCTACCAATGTGAACTTCTTTGCCGGCATCACTATAGGCGTCACCGGCAATCACACTGTGGAAATTCTACTCGATGATGAATTGCGTACGCGCTTCACCATTGCGGTTATGCAGGCGGGAAAAACCAAGCCATAAGCCAAGGTGACAAAAGTCATGGCACAGGCTCAACACATGCCGAATCGCAATGCATAATTCTTCTGCATGGTTACTCGTGGTGATGCTGGCTCTGGCTGCACTACTCACGAGCAAGCGGGATTCCCTGCTAGTCTCTGCAATTGATAATGCATTTGCTGGCTGGGTCATGTCGGTGACTCCGGGCGAAAAGCAGGAAGCCACTCAGCTAGCGATCGTAGAAATTGACGAGGCTTCGCTGGAATTAACCGATGGTTGGCCGTGGCAGCCAATTGATTACGCTATTTTCCTACAGGCTGTGAATGCTGCACAGGCATCTGTTGTTGCCATCGATCACCCAGTGCAATGGGGTGACCAGAAGCCTACTTATCTGGACCTGATGGTTAACACTGCATTCCAGACACCCAACCTGCTCCTCCCTTACTATGGAGTGCCTGCAGCCAGCCAGCTTGATGAGCAAACGCCAGCCAACCTGCGAGAAACGCGACTCCTCGATCTGGGCGGCGACCGCACGAAATTAGCAAGTGTCATCTGCGGTGTTCACTCCGCCACGGAACTCCTGCAAACAGCCAAGTCAACTATGCTACCAAGCCTGGCAGTAGAAGCTGAACTTGCCAACGGTAATAGCCTGTTAATTGCTGAGAGAAACCAACAAATTGTACCAACGCTGAGCTTTGAGGCATGGCGCATCCATAAGCGAGGATCGCTCGGCGACCTGTATATCCAACTCGGTGAGAGCATTGATATCAGTGGCAGTCCCGTCTGCCAGATCTCAGAATTCGGAGGAATACTGGTTGATTACCGCATGTTAGCGAAAGTACCAAGACTCAGTTACCGGGAATTACTGACCGCTTACGAGAGAGTCAAAGCAGGTGACGACGTAGCGGACACTGAACTCAATATCCTCAATAACCGAATCGTCCTGCTTGGGCGGGTTGATGCAGAAGCAAAAAAAATCAATTCAAGTATTGGTACCAGAATCAGTCGTGTTGAACAGCTTGCTGCTACCATCACAACCATTTTCCGAGGCAAATCTTTCGTGCCGGCGAACCATTATGTCTGGTTTGTGCTTGCTTTGGGCTACGGTATTTTAGGTTTGCTGGTGCTAAAATTGAACCGCAAGGGAGCTATTTTGCTGGCTCTCGCAATTTGCTGTTGCTACCCGCTGGTAGCCGCAACGGCAGCACAGCTTTCGTGGCAATTATACCCACTCGCACTGCCGGTGGCATGCACCGTGGTACTTATGCTAATAGCGCTCAGCAGGAAAAAAAGGCCAGCTTAGCGAGAGTATAGCTCAACGATTAGCTGTTCGTTGACTACCGGCTGGATTTCATCGCGCGATGGAACATGGCTCATTTCGCCTTGTATTTGTTCACGATCCATTTGCATCCAGTCGGGAACCGGATTGATTTGAGTCAACTCCAGGTTCTTCATTGCCAGGCTTTTCGAGCTTTGGTTGTCGCGGACGGTAATCTTTTCACCGGGCTTCACCTGGTACGATGGGATATCAACCTTCTGCCCGTTAACACAAATATGACCGTGGCTGACCATTTGCCTGGCACCGTCACGTGTTTTAGCTAATCCAAGGCGGTAGACGACATTATCTAAACGACACTCCAGTAACTGCAGCATCGTTTCACCGGTAATCCCACGACGACGGCGCGCTTCCTCGTAATACTTACGAAATTGCCGCTCCAAAACGCCGTATTGGTAGCGCAGCTTCTGCTTCTCAGCCATAGCCAGCGCGTAATCAGAAAGCTTCCGACGGGCCGAACGTGGCCCATGGATTCCCGGAGGATAGTTTTTACGTTCAAACGATTTTTCTGAGCCAATCAACATGACGCCCAGTCGGCGGCTTTTCTTGGTCTTAGGTCCTGTATAACGTGCCATAATAATGAATAGTGATATATGGTAATAGTTGGCTCAAACCCGGCGCTGTTTTGGTGGTCGGCAGCCGTTATGGGGGACGGGCGTCACGTCACTGATCGTGGTGACATCAAGACCCATGGCCTGAAGTGCACGGACAGCAGATTCGCGGCCCGATCCCGGCCCTTTAACTTTAACCTCTACCTCTTTCAGTCCATGCCCCATTGCCTGGCGTGAGGCATCTTGCGCTACCATCTGTGCAGCGTAGGCTGTGCTTTTACGTGATCCTTTGAAGCCGCATTTGCCGGCACTGGACCAGCCAATAACATTTCCGGAACGATCTGTAATACTGACAATCGTATTGTTGAAAGTGGCTAGGATGTTGGCAATGCCAGTGGTAATATTTTTGCTGCCCTTGGCTTTGACAATTTTTTGCTGCTCACCTAAACCCGGATCCAACAGTAGCTCAACGGCACTACGCGTATCTGTCTTGCCTTCTTTTTCCGTGCTGGAATCTGCCTTGCCGGCGGGCTTTGCTGGTTTGGGCTCTTTGGCAGCATTAGGTTCTGGGGCTTCTTTTTCGCTTCCACTGTCAGCAGCAGTTGCAGGACTTTCAGTCTTCGTTTCTTTAGTCGCGTCTTGAGCTGCGGCCTCAGTTGCCTGCTGCTCAGTTTCTTTTTTGCTCTCTTCTGACATAGGTATGTTTCTATCAGTAGGAATTTATCAGTTAGACCTTGCCCGCTTTAGCGTTTTTATTACGTTGTACGCCAACAGTTTTCCGCGGACCTTTACGGGTTCGGGCATTAGTCGAAGTACGCTGACCACGAACGGGCAAACCGCGTCGCAGGCGGATGCCCCGGTAGCAGTTGATCCCCTGCAAGCGCTTCATGTTTTGTTGCTGCTCACGGCGTAGATCTCCCTCAATTAGAAAATCGCTGGAAGTTATGGTGTGGATCAACTCGTTGAGCTGTTCCGGTGTCAAATCTTTTGCCCGGGTGGCAGGATCTATGCTGGTCGACTCGATGATCCGCGCTGCGGTCGTCTTGCCAATACCATAGATATAGGGCAACGCGTAATCGATACGCTTTTCTCCGGGGAGTTCTATTCCTAGTAGTCTCGGCATAATCTTAAAAAAGTTATTGGGTTCAGCCTTGGCGCTGCTTGTGTCGCGGGTTTTTACAAATCACGCGCACAACATTATGACGCCGTACAATTCTGCACGATTCGCACAAACGTTTGACTGATGCTCTTACTTTCATGGTTCTGAAATTGGTAATTTTGCTGGAATCTGCCGACGCGATTATCCTCTGGAGACAGCAAGCGGCCGAATGCTGCAGTGTTTCTGCTATTCGACCGCTAACTAACCCTGATTATACGCCCGCGCGACAAATCGTAGGGTGAGGAGTCTAACGTTATTTTCTGTCCTGGCAAGACTTCTTTTGTATTTTCTGTATTTTTTTTTGGCAATATTCCAAGCATTTGGTGTCCATTCGGCAGCTCTGCGAGGCAGCGTTTTGTATCTAGTTGGCGGATAACTATGGCCGGTAATTTTATACGTTGCCGGTTGGTTGGTTCGGAGATGGGTGTTCTGCAACAACCTTTGGACATATTATTAATAGTTCTGGGTATTGAGGATGAAGACCGCAACACCGACAATAATCATGATTGCGATGCCAACATAGAGCCAAATCAATGCTCCTTGCTTGGCCGCTTCGCCGCGCCCCCCCGCTGTGCGTTCAAAACGCCCGCGTAAACGACCCTTGCGCAGGAATCCATCATAATGCCGCTGGATTAAGTGGGTTTCGATCTGGCGCATGGTATCCAACACAACCCCCACCATAATCAGGATACTGGTACCACCAAAAAATGTGGCTGCCAGATAGGGAACACCAAAATACTGTGATAGCAACATTGGTAGCACCGCAATGACTACGAGGAAAATCGATCCGGCAAAGGTCAGACGCGTCATTGTGTAATCGAGGAAGTCGGCAGTTGGCTTGCCGGGGCGCACCCCGGGAATGTAGCCGCCATACTTCTTCAAATCATCCGCAATCTGGGCCGGTTGAAATTGGGTCGCTACCCAGAAATAACTAAAAAAGAAGATCATCGCCGCGTAGAAAACATAATGCGGCCAACCGGTGGACAGTGCTGCGGCGATCTGCTGGGCCAGCGCGGACTCCGGAAATGCCATATTCGCAATGGTGGACGGGAAAATAAGTAGTGCCTGGGCGAAGATAATCGGCATCACACCGGCGTAGTTTACCTTGAGTGGCATGTGCTGAGTCTGGCCACCATAAACCTTACGTCCCACAACCTTCTTGGCGTACTGGACGCTAATTTTGCGGACAGCTTGGGTAACCGCGATGACCGCAGCAATCACAATCAGCAGGAAGGCGATCATCAGCACCAGCACCACCGGGCTAACCGTATCCCCCTGGGTGCTTGCATCAGGAACAAATGTCTTCCAGGTCTGGATCAAAGCAGCGGGCAACTGGGCCACGATACCTACTGTAATAATCAGCGAAATACCATTGCCGATGCCACGTTCGGTGATTTGATCGCCCATCCACACCAGAAACATGGTACCAGCAGTCATGGTCAGCACGGCCAGCAGCCTGAACGATAAACCGGTTTCAGCCACCAGTGGAGTTCCCAGTCTTTCGATCGTATCCATGATGCCCGGCAAAAACGGATTAGCCTGTGGGTTTTCAAATGACAGCGTCAGGATATAGCCTTGGAATATACATAATACCACCGTTGCGTACCTGGTGTACTGCATGATTTTTTGGCGGCCGCCATCCTCACGGGCAATCTTACCGAGCCGCGGGATCACAGCGGTCAGCAGCTGGAACATAATCGATGCGCTGATGTAAGGCATGATGGTTAACGAAAAGATCGCGCAGTTCTCCAGCGCACCACCACTAAATAAGTTGAACAGCGCTGCGACGCTGCCACCGGACTGAGACTCAACCTCGACCGTAAACCACTCACGTAGCACGTTGGCATCGATGCCGGGAATATTGATCGCCGCACCAATTCGGGCGATGACCAATATGGCCAGGGTAAATAGAATACGCTGGCGTAGCTCGGGGATCTTAAAACTGTTGGCAAATGCGGAAATCATTGTTTACAGGCTCTCGTGTCAGGGCTAACGCATCACGCCAACCCGTAATCAGACGAGGAGTATTATCTATCTCAGCCGGGAAAATCAAGCACTCGCCGCAGATTCCTTTGAGCGTAATGTCACAGTGCCGCCTGCCTTCTCGATTTTCGTGCGGGCTGCTTCACTAAAATGGTCTGCCTCGATAGTCAGCTTTTTGCTGATTTCTCCTCTGGCGAGCACCTTGATGCCATCGTAGTTACCACGGATGAGGCGTTGCTCAAGCAACTCACTCTCGCCGATTTTGGCCCCATCGTCGAAGCGATCAAGCTCGCCAACGTTGACGATCGCAAACACCTTCTTGAACCTGGCATTGTTGAAGCCACGCTTTGGCAGGCGCCTGATGAGCGGCATCTGGCCGCCTTCAAAGCCAATCCGCAGTGAACCTCCTGATCGGGCCCGCTGTCCCTTGTGTCCCTTGCCGCTGGTCTTGCCGTGCCCGGAGCTCTCCCCACACCCCAAACGCTTGGTTGAGTGCCGCGAGCCGGGCCTTGGTTTTAAATCATTTAATCGCATATCTTACTCACTTCTAATGCTTCAAGTTTACCCGGCAGCAACCGCAGTTGCTTCCTCAGCCGGCTTTTTATCGTCTTCTTTACGCGGCTTGTACTCTTTGCCGCGCAATGAATAAATCTCTTTGCGACCACGTAGTGATGTCAGCGCCTTGATGGTGGCTTTGACGACGTTTGCATGATTGCTGGAGCCAAGCGATTTTGCCAGTACATCGCGTATACCGGCGGCTTCTACCACGGCCCTCACTCCGCCGCCGGCTATCACACCGGTACCCGGAGATGCCGGACGTAGCAGCACTCGCCCACCACAGTGCTCACCGATGACTTCGTGCGGGATGGTAGCGGATTCTACGCAGACCTCAACCATTGACTTACGGGCTGCCTCGGATGCTTTGCGAATCGCTTCTGCTACCTCATTAGCCTTGCCAAATCCGTAACCAACCTTTCCTTCGTGGTCACCAGTCACAATCAATGCGCTGAAGCTGAATCTGCGACCGCCCTTAACAACTTTGGCACAGCGGTTGATAAACACCACTTTTTCGGTCAGTTCAGACTCACTACCGGCATCGCCCTGGTTCTGGTTGGATCTCTTTTTCTTTGAGTCCTTGGAACCATCGCGCTGCCCGCGGCGACCTCGGTCTTTACGCTGTTTGGGCTCTTCTGTTTTTTTCTGTTCTATATCAGCCATACTAAAACTCCAATCCGCCTTCGCGTGCCGCGTCGGCAAGACTTTTTACTTTGCCATGATATTTGAACCCACCACGATCAAATACCACTTTTGAAATCTTTTTGTCTTTGCTGCGTTCTGCCAGCAATTTGCCGACTTTGGTAGCCGCTTCGGTGTTAGGTGAAGCCCCACCAGACATATCTTTTTCGGTTGTCTGTACCGAGACCAATGTGGCACCCAGTTGGTCATCAATAATCTGGGCCCGGATGTGACGCCCACTGAAGTGGACCGACAAGCGCGGCCGTTCACTGGTACCGGCAACTTTCTTGCGGACCCGTGTATGGCGCAGTTTTCTTTGTGCAATCTTTGACATGGCTTCTCCTTATTACTGAACTGTTTTGCCTTCCTTGCGGATTATATGCTCGTCCGCGTATTTCACGCCTTTCCCTTTGTATGGTTCAGGCGGATAGAACGAACGGATATCTGAGGCTACCTGGCCAACTTTCTGGCAATCGATGCCCTCGACAGTAACCTTGGTATTCTCAGCAACACTGATCTTGATTCCCTCGGGAATAGGGAAGTTAATCGGATGCGAGTAACCCAGTGACAAGTTTAAGACTTGACCCTTAACTGCCGCTTTGAAGCCGACTCCGTTGATCTCCAGTTCCTTCTTAAAACCGTCGGTAACACCAGTCACCATATTGTTGATCAGTGCCCGGCATAAACCATGCAGCGCGCGTGCCTTCTTGGTATCTTCCAGGCGTTCGAAGATTACCTGGCCATCATCGACTTTGGCCGAAATCAATTCCGGCAAAGTCCACTCCAGCTTACCTTTGGGTCCTTCGACGGTAACTTTTTTATTCTCATCGATAGCAACCTTGGTTTTGTCGGGAAGGTCAATCGGCTTGTTTCCTATACGTGACATACTTTTTCCTTTCTTACTACCAGATATATGCGAGCAGTTCTCCGCCCACTTTCTGTTTGCGGGCTTCGCGGTCAGTCATCACACCGCTGGATGTCGACAGGATCGCAATGCCCAGGCCACCAAGGACACGCGGCACATCACGTGAGCCGACATATTTACGCAATCCGGGTTTGCTAATCCGTTTGAGGCCAGTAATAGCGGGAGTCTTGTGTACTTCTTTTAGCTGGATAACAAGTTCCGGGTGATTGCCTGAAGTGTCGACTTCATAGTTATTGATGTAACCCTCCTGCTTGAGGATGCGCGCAATTTCACCTTTGAGTTTTGAGTATGGGATGCTCACTTTTTCGGCGGAGCTCGCGCGGGCGTTACGCAACCTGGTTAAAAAGTCAGCGATGGGATCGTTAATAGCACTCATGATTTAAAAATATTGATTGGTTACTGCTTAGGCAGCCTGGGGCATTTGTTTTTTATCCTTATCGGCAAATGGAAAACCGAGCTCTTCGAGCAGCTCCTTTGCCTCAGCATTAGTCTTGGCGGTGGTTACGATGCAGATGTCAAAACCAATATTGCGGGTCACCTTATCGAGTTCAATTTCCGGGAAGATCGACTGATCTTTAACCCCGAGCGTGTAGTTGCCAGAGCCGTCAAAAGCCTTGGTTGAAATGCCTCGAAAATCGCGGATTCTCGGCAGGGCCGCTGTGATGAGACGCTCCAGAAATTCGTACATGCGAACCCCGCGCAAGGTAACTTTCGCGCCAATTGGCTGGCCTTTGCGCAGCTTGAAGTTGGAGATGCTCTGGCGAGCCCGGGTCTCAGCCGGGTTCTGCCCGCTGATCATGGTCAGCTCTTTGCGGGCTGAGTCCAATGCCGCCTTGCCGTCGCTGTCGGAGCCAACGCAGGTGTTGATTACAACCTTGGTGATTTTGGGCACCTCGTGGATGTTAGCATAACCGCGTTTCTCACGCAGCGCGGGAATCACGCTTTCCTTGTAATGTTGTTGCAATTTGCAGTCCATAAGTTTGAGGTTCGATTAAATGGAATTACTTACTCTTTTTTGCAGCCTTCTTGGCTGATTTTTTTGTTGCTGCTTTCTTGGTGGCTGATTTTTTGGCAGCCGCTTTTTTGGTGGCAGCCTTTTTCGTCGCAGCTTTCCTTTTGGCCGCCTTCGGCTTGCTGTCTGCGAGCTTCACGTTTGAGATATGGATCGGCCCTTCACGTTCGGAAATGCCACCCTGTGGCCTATCCTGGGTTTTCTTCTCATGTTTTTTGATCAGGCGTACGCCCTCTACGATGACCTGCTCCTTAGCGGGCAGCACCTCCATGATGGCTCCACTGGCACCTTTATGGGCACCGCTGGTTACTTCGACAAAGTCGCCTTTTTTGACGTGAAACTGTTTTTTACTCATAATACTTCGGGAGCCAGGGAGACTATTTTCATAAAATTCAGCTCGCGCAATTCGCGCGCGACAGGACCAAAAATACGCGTGCCACGCGGGTTTTTATCCTTGTCAATAATCACGATGGCATTGTTATCAAAGCGTAAGGCCGAGCCGTCCTCGCGGCGAATGTCTGATTTGGTTCGCACCACTACAGCGCGTACGACCTCACCTTTTTTAACATTACCCTTGGGTGAGGCCTCCCTGACATTGGCGGTAATTATATCACCCACTTTAGCCGACTTGGTCGGCTTGCCAATCACGCCGATCATATGGGCAGACCGGGCACCTGTATTATCGGCTATATCTAGCCTGGATCGCAATTGAATCATGGTTTATCTCGGTTATTGATTATTTATCTGTTCCGTCCTGATCGGTTTCACCACTGACCACCGCCGCGACTTCTGGTTCAAGTTCATCGGCAATTACTTCCGGGTCATGGCTTTGAATCTCGACCAGTTTCCAGCATTTATTTTTGCTGATTGGACGCGTTTCTATGATCCGGACAATGTCACCGATTTTGGCTTCGTTGGCTTCATCATGGACATGAAATTTTTTTGACTGCTTGATGATCTTGCCAAATTTGGGATGTGGCACCCGGGCTACGACCTCGACAACTGCGGTCTTTTCCATGGCGTCACTGACCACCCGACCAACACGCGTCTTGCGATTACTTTGCTCGAGGGTGGCGGTTGAATTTTTTTCTTTAGTATTGCTCATGATATTTTATCCGGTTGCGGTCTCTGCCTGCTTTTGCTGGCGCTCTGACAGCACGGTTTTGATACGGGCTATGTCCAGCCGGGTCTCGCGCAGCAGGCTCGGCTTTTCAAGCTGTCCGGTTTTTTGCTGGATCCGCAGGTTGAAGATTTCGTGCTGTAACTCACGCACGCGGCTGTTCAGCTCTTCGGTATTCAATTCACGGATTTCGGTAATCTTTAGCATATCAGTTCTCCGATAACATTGTGGTGACTAGGCAGCTGCGTGGTGGCGAACAAGGAATTTGGTACGCACCGGGAGTTTATTGGCAGCCAGTCGCATCGACTCACGAGCCAGCGACTCAGGCACTCCATCCAATTCGAACAGGATATTGCCGGGACGTACCACGGCCACCCAGTACTCGGGCTGGCCTTTTCCTTTACCCATGCGGGTTTCCGGTGGGCGCGAAGTTGCAGATTTGTCAGGAAAGATCCTGATCCACAACTTGCCTTTACGCTTCATGTTGCGGGTGATGGCGACACGTGCGGCCTCAATTTGCGTGCTGGTAATCCAGCCCCGTTCGAGTGTTTGCAGGCCGAACTCGCCGAAGTCTATGGTTTTATTGCGTGAAGCATTGCCGCGCCTGCTGCCGCGCTGGCTTTTGCGATACTTCACTCTTTTTGGCATCAATGGCATGATTTTTTCTCCCGGATATTGTTACTTATTCAGCGGCAGGCTTAGACAGCGACCTCGGCCTTTAATGGCTCGGTGCTTTTCTCCTGTTCCTCCTCTTGCTTCTTACAGATCCAGCATTTAATGCCGATCTTTCCGTACATTGTGTTGGCTTCCGTAAACCCGTAGTCGATCGGAGTACGCAGCGTGTGTAAGGGAATCTTGCCTTCGCGATACCATTCGGCGCGGGCAATCTCGGCTCCGCCAAGACGGCCGGCACAGCGCAGTTTAATTCCCAGCGCACCAAAGTCCATCGTTGTCTGGATTGACTTTTTCATCGCCCGGCGAAATGAAATACGGCGCTCCAATTGCATGGCTACCGATTCGGCTACCAGCTGCGCATCCAGCTCAGGCGTACGAATTTCCTTAATATCAACCTTAACCTGCTTGCCGCTGGTCATCCTGCTGATTTCTTCTGTCATTTTTTCGATCTCGGTACCTTTTCGACCGATCACTATTCCCGGTCTGGCGGTAAAAATTGTCACGCGCACACTATTCCAGGCACGCTCGATCAGGATGCGGGAGACAGCTGCACTGGCTAATTTGCTTTTCAGGTAATTGCGAATCTTGATGTCATCAGCGAGGAATTCCGGCAGGTCTTTTTTCTGCGCGTACCAGCGTGAACGCCAGTCGCGGTCGACGACGAGCCTGAATCCGATCGGGTTAACTTTTTGTCCCATTTTGAGAGTCTCCTAAGTACTATTCCTGTTTGCTTTGTTTGCTGTCTTCTGTGCTCTCCGGCTTGGGCTCTGTAGCTACGGCTGCAGCGGCAGCTTTTGCGGCTTTTTCGGAGGCAACTTCAGCCTGTTCGGCAGTGTCCTGCTTGGTTTTACCGGCTTTGCCAGTTGCTTTTTTGGCGGCGGATTTTTTGCGTTTTTGCGGCGCGGCAGAGCGTTTTTTAGGCTCTGGTAGCGGCAGCTCATCGGTCAGCGTGATGCTGATATGGCTGGTGCGCTTGTGGATTGGGCCGGCGCCACCGCGGGCACGTGCCCGGTAACGTTTGAGGGTCGGTCCTTCCCCGACCACTGCTTCTTTGACAGTGAGTGCGGCAGCGTCAGCTCCATTGTTGTTCTCGGCATTGGCAACCGCACTTCGCAGTGTCTTGTCGATTAATGTTGCCGCCTTTTTTGGGGTGAACGCAAGAATGTCGAGAGCGTAAGCCACTGGCTTGCCCTGAATCTCGCGCGTTACTTCCCTGGCTTTGAAGGCCGAGATTCTCGCGTATCTGTAAACAGCTTTAACCTGCATTGGATTTTTCTTAGTTAATATTTCCACCGTCAGCTATCACCCTAAGGCTATCGCCGACTTCCACACTTTCTATGCCTTCTGACAAGAATTGGATAACTAATCCGGAAATTTGCTGACGTACGTCTACTACGACGGCTGATCCTATCTGGCGTTCATTTCGCCAGATGCCAAATGGCATGCCGATGCGCACCCCATGGCGAGCCCCGATATTGCCGACTACCAACGAAAGCTCCGGCTTGATACTCATTACCATGCCATCAAGCATGGTCGGTGTAACCGGAGTTGCCTCTGCCCCGCGGCTGCGCCCACCCAAGAGTTCTGCGGCCGTCCGCAATTCCTCCTCGAGCAGCATGCGCGCTTCCGGGTTGCCGGATGTAGCAGTTTTCAGGAATGCCAGTAAGGCCTCATTGATCCTAATCAGCTGTTCCTTCAAGCGCTCATTCTCATCAGCGAGTTCCTGCAGTTGCTGCACTGCCATGATCAGACGATTCTCGAGCTGCTCAGTCTCACTGCCTATGGCCTCGATCCCAAGCGCCTCCATACGAAGGCGAAGATCAGCAGCTTCCCTGCGGAAGACCTCAGCCTCGCTATTCGCGATGGCGAGGCTCTGAGCCAGCGCCGCGACCGAGTCACGCGCTTCCAGCAGTTGCCTGCGTAGCTTCGCGTTTTCCGCGGTCACAGCCTGAAGCGTAAGCTTCGTTTCCGTGAATTCGATATCCAAATCTGTCAAAGAACGTTCCCTATCCCCTTGTCCCTGCACCATCCCCGCCGGCGCTAACCCTATCCCTGCCGCGATCAACCCAGCGAGCGTCCGTACCCGCAAAGGCGGGCTTGGACGGCCAACTGTGTCCGTCAGCTTCATATGTCTACAGCCTGCTCTACTTGGTCACCTTAGCGGTGTGAGAGCCATGCCGTTTAAATATTCTTGTAGGCGAAAATTCGCCCAGCTTGTGACCGACCATATTTTCGGTCACGAAGACTGAGATGAATGTTTTGCCATTATGTACCATAAATGTGTGCCCTACAAAATCCGGTGTTATCATCGACCGTCGTGACCAGGTTTTGATTGGCTTTTTCTGGCCGGAGTCGTTCATCTTATCGATTTTTTCGAGTAAATGAGGCTCCACAAAAGGGCCTTTTTTTAATGAGCGTCCCATAGTCGATTATTTCTTGCGTTTGCGCTCCACAATAAAGCGGTCGCTGGTTTTGTGTTTTTTACGAGTTTTAAATCCTTTGGCCAATTGTCCCCACGGACTGGTTGGGTGTTGGCGGCCGCCGCCGCCTTTACTACGACCCTCACCACCACCATTGGGGTGATCGATCGGGTTCATCGCCATGCCACGCACATGTGGTCGCTTGCCCAGCCAGCGTGAACGACCGGCCTTGCCGCTGACTACATTCATGTGGTCGATATTGCCGACTTGGCCAATCGTAGCGTAAGCGCTTTCGTGGATCTTGCGGATTTCTCCCGATGGCATACGGACCAGAGCATAGCCGCCTTCACGGTTGTTGAGGATCACGCTTTGGCCGGCGCTGCGGGCAATCTGACCACCACGGCCGGGGATCAATTCCACATTGTGGATATCAGTTCCCAATGGGATTTTTGACAGCGGCATGGCGTTGCCTACCTCTGGTGCGGCCTTTTCACCTGCCATTACCTTATTGCCAACAGTTAAGCCATTGGGAGCTAAAATGTAAGCCTTCTCACCGTCCTCATACTCGATTAACGCGATCCTTGCCGAACGGTTCGGGTCGTATTCAATCGCTACTACCTCTGCAGCCAGGTCACGTTTGAGACGCTTGAAGTCGATGACCCGATACTTGCGCTTGTGGCCGCCACCACGGTGACGTGATGTCATGCGTCCATTATTATTGCGGCCACCACTTTTCTTAAGCGGGCGCACTAATGATTTTTCCGGCTTGTCCTTAGTGATCTCATCAAACTGAGGAGTTGCCTGATAGCGCTGGGTCGGTGTTAGCGGTCTAAATTTCTTGATAGCCATGGTGTCAATTCCTCCCGATCAATTATGCCAGGTCAATAGTCTCCCCTTCAGCGAGTTGTACGATAGCTTTCTTCCAACGCGGAGTCCGCCCGGCATCAACCCTGCGCTCACGGCGTTTCTTGCCTTGATAATTGCAGGTGTTAACGCCAACCACCTTCTTGTTAAACAGCTGTTCGATCGCCTTCTTAATTTCAATTTTGTTGGCACGCTGATCCACTTCAAAAACATACTTGTTCTCCTCATTAAGGATGGATGCTTTTTCCGAAAGCCTGATATTGCGTACGATTTGTGCTGGTGTGGTCATCGTGATTTGGCCGTCCTTTCTGCAAGTTTTCCAAGCGCCGGGCGACTGACAAGAATCTTATCATAGCGCAGCAGGTGTTCGGTATTCAATTCATCTGCTGTCATCAGCAGTGCATGTTCGATATTGCGGGCTGACTTGTAAGTGTTCTCGGTGAAAGTGTCCCCTACTACGAGTACCTTTTCGCTGTCGGTGTGCTGGCGTAGCATATCTACAAACGCCTTGGTCTTCGGCTCATCGATAATGATCTCGTCGATTACTATGACATCACCGGCCCCGATTCGCTCGGACAGGGCTTTGCGAAACGCTAAGCGCTTGACCGACTTGGGAGTCTTTTTGGAGTAATCGCGCGGCTTGGGACCGAAAACAACACCACCACCACGCCAAACAGGTGACGACTTATACCCGGCTCGCGCACGCCCAGTTCCCTTCTGGCGCCACGGCTTTTTGCCGGTCGCTGCTACCTCCGCTTTCGTTTTCGTGTTGGCGCTTCCAGTGCGACGGTTGGCTTGCATAGCAACCACAGCATCATGCACGGCCTGGGTGCCGCGGCCATTTTCGATCACGTCGAATTTTGCTTTTTTGGCAGCAGCAATTGTTAAGACTTCAGAACTCATGATTCACTACCTCCGTTCTCAGGTGCCGGTTTTTTCTTGGCCGGACGCACGACGACATAACTCCCCTTGGCCCCCGGCACTGCACCGCTGATAAGCAGCACCCCATCTTCCTCGCGCACTTGAACAATCTTTAAATTCTGTACCGTGATTCTCTCGTCGCCCTGGTGGCCCGGCATTTTTTGGTTTTTCCAGATGCGTGCAGGGGTTGCACCCTGACCGACCGCACCAGGACGGCGGTGGGTCATCGAACCGTGTTCCTGCTCCTGGCCATGAAAATTATGCCGCCTCATGACACCCTGGAATCCCTTGCCTTTAGATTTGCCAATGACATCTACAAACTGACCTTGATGAAACCTGGAAATAGCCAGCGAGACATCTCCTGAAACTTCCTCGTCGCTGTCACAACGGAATTCCTTGATGAATTTTTGCGGTTTAGTTTCCGCTTTCTTGAAATGCCCTGTTTGGGGGCCGTTGATGCGGCTTTCTTTTTGCTCATCGAAGCCGACTTGGATCGCTGAATAGCCGTCACTATCAGTAGTCTTAACCTGTAATAAGGTATTTCCATCAGCTTCAATCA
The DNA here is from genome assembly GCA_964443575.1 of uncultured Chthoniobacteraceae bacterium. Taxonomy (GTDB): domain Bacteria; phylum Verrucomicrobiota; class Verrucomicrobiia; order Chthoniobacterales; family CAKUMP01; genus CAYUDZ01. The sequence goes on from CAYUDZ010000038.1 coordinate 19,529, forward strand.
CCGTAACGGGCACAGCCTTGCCCTGCTCGTCGTAAACGCGAGTCATGCCAACCTTTTTTCCTAGTAATCCGATACTCATGATGCTGTGCCCCGTTAGTTAAATCTTGATAGTAATGTCAACACCTGCCGGCAGGTTAAGTTTTTTTAATTCATCAACTGTTTTGGCCGTAGGCTCGATGATGTCCAGCATGCGTTTATGCGTACGGATTTCAAATTGCTCCATCGACTTCTTGTTGACATGCGGCGACCGGTTCACTGTAAATTTTTCAATCCGTGTCGGCAATGGGATCGGGCCGGCCACTACCGCCCCAGTACGTTTCGCCGTTTCGACGATTTCAGCCGATGACAAATCGACTGCGCGGTAGT